>JAVBTW010000333.1:0-2584 GCA_031555975.1 Eubacteriales bacterium | reverse complement strand
GCCCAGACCGGCGAGAACATCGACAAGTTGTTGGACATGATCCTGCTGGTGTCCGAGGTGGAAAACTACAAGGCCAACCCCAACCGCAAGGCGCGCGGCGTGATCATCGAAGCCAAGCTCGACAAGGGCCGCGGCCCGGTGGCCACCGTGCTGATCAAGAACGGCACGCTCCGCATCGGAGACACCATCGTGGCGGGCACCGCCTACGGCCGCGTCCGCGCCATGGTGAACGACCGCGGCGAGCGCGTGAAGGAAGCTGGCCCGTCCGAGCCTGTGGAGGTCATCGGGTTCAACGATGTGCCCGACGCGGGCGACGTGATGTCCGCCGTGGACGACGACAAGCTGCACAAGCAGGTCGCCGAGGAGCGCAAGGACCGCTTGCGCGCGGCGTTGATCAAGGCGCAGCAGAAGACCACGCTGGACGACCTGTTCGACCAGATCTCAGCGGGCCAGGTCAAGGATCTGAACCTGATCGTGAAGGCGGACGTACAGGGCTCGGCGGAGGCCGTCAAAGCATCGCTCGAGCGGCTGTCCAACGAAGAAGTGCGCGTGAACTGCATCCACGGCGGCGTGGGCGCGATCACAGAATCGGACGTCATGCTCGCCAGCGCCTCGAACGCGATCATCATCGGGTTCAACGTGCGGTACGATGCCAACGTCCAGGCGGTTGCGGAACGCGAAAAGGTGGACATCAGGCTGTACCGGGTCATCTACAGCGCCATAGAAGAAGTGCAGGCGGCCATGAAAGGCATGCTCGCGCCGAAGTTCAAAGAAGTCATCCTGGGCCGCGCAGAAGTGCGCAACACGTTCCGCGTGACGGGCGTGGGCACGATTGCGGGTTCGTACGTCACAGACGGCAAGATGCAGCGCAATGCACAGATTCGGCTGCTGCGCGACAACGTCGTGGTGCACGAGGGCAAAATTGATTCGCTGAAGCGCTTTAAAGATGACGCGAAGGAAGTCGCGACCAACTACGAGTGCGGTATCGGCATCGAGAACTACAATGACATCAAAGAGGGCGACATCATCGAGTGTTTCGTGATGGAAGAGATCGAACGCTAAGAAAAAGCTGCCGGGCGGTGCTGCCGCCCGGCGCTTGGTCTATCGAATGAACGCCCACGGTCGCCCATGTTCTGCACTGGCGCCAACAGGCATGCCCGACCCAATGCGTAAATACACATGAGATTACGCATACTACTCGTCATCCATATAGGGCAGTTGGCCTGACCGGCTGATCGCCCTTTTTTCAGAAACAGGAGGAAACCTACATGCCGTCATTTGACCGCATCGACCGCATCTCAGAAGAAGTGCGGCGCGAACTGGACAAGATTGTCCGAGAGGATTTGAACGACCCGCGAATTGCGGGCACGTATTCGATCACCCGGGTCGATGTCACGCGCGACCTACGCTACGCGAAGGCGCACATCAGCATTCTGGAAGAGGACAAGCGCAAGCAGTTCATGGAGGCGCTCAAGTCCGCTACCGGCTTTCTGCGGCGCGAGCTGGGGCATCGGATTGACCTGCGGTACACACCGGAACTGATCTTCGAGCTGGACACCAACATTGAGTACGCGGCCAAGATCAATGAACTGCTCAAAGGGGACCAGAGAAGTGCGGATGAAGAAACTCGCCAGTAAACTGCTCTGCAGCGACAAGATCATCATCATCGGACATGTGTCGCCGGACGGCGATGCGCTGGGTTCCGCATTGGCCATCAGGCGCGTGCTGCTGACACTGGGCAAGCAAGCCTGCGTCGTCTGCCAGGATCCGGTGCCGCGAATGTACGACTTCCTGCCGGGCGCAAGGACGGTGACCGCGCCGGACGCGCTGCCGTTTGATCCGGATTGTGCGCTGTTCGTGGACGTCGCTGCGGGCGACCGCGCGGGCGCAGCGCTGGACGTCACCGAGCACTTGGCCAATCGGTTGCTGCTGGACCATCACGCCACGAATGTGGGGTTCGATGGGATTGCAGTGATTGACAAGGACGCATCATCCACCGGCGAACTGGCCGTGGAGTTGATTGACGCGCTGGGCGTTTCCATCGACGCTGAGACCGCGCTGCTTTTGTATGTCGCCATTGCGACGGATACCGGCAACTTCTGTTTTTCCAACACCACGCCCGCCGCCATGCGCGCGGTGGCGCGCTGCATCGAGACGGGGCTTCATATCGATGAGGTCTCTCGCCGGCTGTTCCGGTTGCGCAGTGTGCCGCGAACACAGTTGATCGGCATCGGGATCTCAAACATGGTCCGGCTCGACGACGACCGGATTGCGTACGCATGCCTGTCCCACGCAGACATCGAAGGTTGTCATGCGCAGGACGAGGACACCGAGGGTCTGGTCAATTTCCTCGCGGACATGGAAGGCGTTGAAGCCTGCTTCCTGGCCAAAGAAAACGGCGAGGGCATCAAGGTTTCGCTGCGCGCAAACGGCGGGATCGATGTGGCGCAAGTCGCGGCCAGCATGGGTGGCGGCGGCCACGAAAGGGCTGCAGGCGTCACGCTTCAGATGACGCTCGAAGCGGCCGCGCTGAAGGTATTGGATGCTTTGCGGCGTGGGCTGGGGGAGAGGGCATGATGGACGG
>JAVBTW010000075.1:0-2500 GCA_031555975.1 Eubacteriales bacterium | reverse complement strand
CTTGACGACGAGGTCGAGGAACTGGCGAAGATGCGTGAGCGTGTATCGGACGTTCTCTTCGTCGCGGGTGTATTGCAAAAGCCCGCCCTGCGAGGGCCAGCTATAGAAGCACGCGGCGCCTTGGAATTCTAGATCGCTCTTCATCTGCGCGGTGCGCAGCGCCGTTGCAGCTGCGGCCAGCGGCGCCGTGTCTACGGTGTCATAATCGATCAGGGAGCCGGACGCGTTCGCGCGGGCGTCCTCCTCCGCTTTGGCGCTGGCGTTGCGGATGTCGGACATGGCGCCGCCCTCAGCCTTGACCTTGGCGGCTGCCTCCTTCTTGGCGGCGGCAACGAACGATTCCACGGCGCCTTCGCCCGTGGCATTCAGCAGTGCGCGCACCCGCATGGCGCTGAGCACCTGTTCTCGCTTTTCGATGCCCAACCCGTTCCCATAGAAACCCGTGCCCACACAAAGAACAGCGAGCACCAGGATGACGGCTGCCGCGATGCGCTGGGCGATTTTCTTGCTCATAGGGCGGCGCCTCCCTTCTCCTCCGGTTTGATGCCCGACATGGCCAGCCCGAAGTCCGCGTTGCTTGCGTCAGGCGGCAGCACACAGATCTCCTTGCCCTCCGAAACGATGGCGATTCGGTCGCAGACGGACCGCAGCTCTTGCAGTTCCGAGGAGACCATCACCACCGTCATGCCCAGTTCCCGGTTCAGCCGCACCAGCGTTTCGAGCACCAGTTTTTTGGCGCCGATGTCGATGCCGCGCGTGGGCTCCGACACGAACAGGAACTTTGGGTTCATGACCAGCGCGCGGGCGATACAGACCTTCTGTTGGTTGCCGCCCGAAAGCGTACCGGTGTGCTGCAGCGACGATGTGCAGCGGATGTCCAGGTCCCTGATCATCTTGTTGGCCGTTTCACGGATGGCGCGCGTGTTCTTTTGGGACATGAAATTGGGGCCCCATAGGTATTCGCCCTTGATCTGCATCGCGTTAAACGCGATGTTGTCCTCAATGGACTGGTCCAGCAGCAGACCCACGCCGCGCCGGTCCTCGCTGACCATCGCCAACCCCTTGCGCAGCGCGTTGCCCGCGTCGTTCAGCGGCAGCGAATCCCCGAACATCGTCACCTTGCCCGCCGCAGGATACAGCCCCATCACGCCGTTGGGGATGCCGATCTTGCCCTGCCCCGCCAGTCCGCCAATGCCAAAGATCTCGCCTTCTTTGATCTCCAGGTTCACGTCCTTGACTTCTTCGCCGGGCATGTCCACGGTCAGATGCTCGATCTTCATCGCGAGCTTATCGGTGACAGCCTTTTGCCGCGCACCGCCCGGGACCATGGAATCGCCCTTTTTGCCAATCATCAGCTCGGCCAGCTCGACGATGTTGGTGTCCTTGGTGGCGCGCGTCGCGGCCAATTTCCCATCGCGCAGTATGGTGATGTTGTCGCTGGCGGCCATGACCTCGTCCAAGCGGTGTGTGATGAAGATGATCGCGATGCCGCTCTCTGCGATCTGCCTCATGACGCTGACCAACTGGTCGGCCTCCTGCTCCGCGAGCACGGCGGTCGGCTCATCAAAAACCAGCAGTTTGATGCCGGTCTTGTCAATTTCGCGCGCAATCTCCACGAACTGCATATAACCCACCGGCAGTCCCTTGACGAGGGTGTATTCGTCGATGCCCATGCCGACATTGTCCAGCGCCTTGCGCGCGTCTGCGGCCATCGACTTCATGTCCAGCGACTCGAGGCTTTTACCAAAAACCCGGCTCGCCAGGCTGGGCGTTGTGATCTCGCGATTCAGCTTGATGTTCTCCGTGATGGTGAATCCAGGCAGCAACATGAACTCATGGTGCACCATGCCGATGCCCTTGTTCATGGCATCGTGAGGCGACGCGATGTGGACCGGCTGTCCATCCACCTGCACTTCGCCCAAAAAACCGCCGGTCGAATGGATGACCGGCATACCGAACAGCACGTTCATCAGCGTAGACTTGCCTGCCCCATTCTCACCGAGCAGCGCGTGTATCTCTCCGGGCCGGACCTGCAAAGTCACGCCGGAAAGCACGGCGTTTTCGCCGTACTTCTTGCTGATGTTGTTCATGCTAAGCACGTATTCGGCGCTCAAAAGGACGTCCCCCTTCTTATGGAAAATCGGCCCGCCGCATGGGCGGGCCGCTTTCCGTGCCTTGTTTCAATCGGTAAAGCTTATGCCGCGGGGCCCTTATCGCCGCCCGGCAGATAATCTGCGAAGTTCACGTTCGCCAGCAGGATGGTGTAGAAGTTCGGAAGTTCCTTGCCTTCTGCATTGGTGTAGGTGAACACCTTCGCGCCTGGGATGCGCTCCTGCAGCAGGCGGTTGATCGCCTCAGGATCGTTGCGCTCGGTGATCTTGCCATCGATGAACTCCTTCGCGTCGGCGACGCCCACATCGATGATCGTCATCGCGACCGGGGCCGGCCAGGTGGAGAAACGGCCTTCAGCGCCGGTCTCGTTCAGCTTGGCAGCGACGGT
>JAVBTW010000274.1:0-6459 GCA_031555975.1 Eubacteriales bacterium | reverse complement strand
CCGTCCTTCGCCAAATCCTACCCCTCCTCGAGGTTAATACCCCCTACCCCCGCCGCCTTCCGACCGCCTTGGGCGGCTGGCTGACATCGTAAGGGATACCTGCACTGGCGAGCGCTACGGTCACCCGCCCGGGCTGATCTTTCACTCAGATCGCGGCAGCCAATACACCAGCCGCCAGTACCGCCGAAGGCTGGAAAAGTACGGCATCGAGTAGAGCATGGGCCGCTCTGGCAGCTGCTACGACAACGCACGCATGGAGTCGTTTTGGGCCACCCAGGGAGTGTTTAAAAGTACGTGGAAGGGGGATAGATATCCAAAATAGCAGACAACCAAAAAGAGCTTTTACGGCCACGCAGGATAGGGCGACGCAGAGGTGCGACCCGAGCGGCGGGGCCGGTTTGGCGAGGCGGCGTCCGAATGCGGGCGACGCCTTTTATGCCGCCCTGGAAAACCAAAGCGAAAAATCTCGGGGTGCGGGGCAGCGCCTAGCGCGCAAACGCCTGCGAGTACGCCTCCAGCAGTCGCGGATTCACGAACTTCTCGCACCGGCGTTCCCTCAGCCACTGCCAGGTCTGCACGAACAGCGCGTCTGCGCCCAGCGGCTTGCCGTCCCGCTGCCGGGTGCTCAGGTATTCGCTCGGCGAGGGCATGTCCTCACCGTACAGATCGGCGGCGCCGGGAAGCGCGTCCACCTCCAGCGGATCGTCGTAGGGAAGCTCCGGCGCTTCGAGCACCTTTGCAGCTCTGCCCGCCAGCACTTTGTCCGCCAGCGGCTGCGGCCTCTCACCCGCGCGCACGCGCCGCCCACCGCGATGGGTTCCGTCCTTCGCCAAATCCTACCCCTCCTCGAGGTTAATACCCCCTACCCCCGCCGCCTTCCGACCGCCTTGGGCGGCTGGCTGACATCGTAAGGGATACCTGCACTGGCGAGCGCTACGCGGACAGCGCCTCATCCCCAGCGCCCACCTTCGCGTGCGGTGATGCCGGAGTGACACGATGCGCAGATGCTCATCAGGTTGTTCGGATCGTGCGTGCCGCCCTTCGACAACGGCAGGATGTGGTGAACCTGATCAGCAGGCGTCACCCGTCCCGCTCGCGTACACACTTCACAGAGCGGCTGCTCGCGCAATTGACGCAGCCTGATCTTCTCACACGCTCGCCCGTACCGCTTGCGCATCACCGGGTCGCGCTGATTGCGGTTGTACAACGACGTTGCCTAACGGCGGTGTTCATCGCAGTACTGTCCAACAATCCAATACCAAACGATGCGAACTTCTCTCCCGCAGATTCCGTTGATCGTCCGAGCAATCTCCACCTTCAAATCTTTCCAGTGCATCGATATCGTCATTGATTTCAATTTCCGCGTCCACAATTTTGGCGACCAGATTCGCCATCGGCTGTAGATCTGGTGAATCTGGCGGTCAGGACGGTCATCTACACCACCAACGCCATCGAGATCCTCAACAGCCGGATACCGCCGCCTGGACCGCGCCAGGAGCGTGTTCCCGACCTCGCAATCCCTACTCAAAGCGCTGTACCTGGCCACTTTCAGCTCTCGAAAAAGTGGACCATACCGCTGCGGAACTGGGGCGCTGTCTATAGCGAACTGGCCGTCATGTACCCCGGCAGGATGAGTGGCGACTGACGGATGTTGCCAGTTTTTCCCTCTATCCGACGCCAGTCTTGACAGCCGACGGGCAACATGATACCGTAAAAATGCCGACGGCGACGGGAACTGCTCACTCAACACCACGGGCCGTTCGGCATCCAGCCTAACATGTTCCCCGCCGACCGTCAAGACCGAGCCGCCTTCGGCGTGGCTGCGCAACCGATCGTTGTGACAGGTTACCGCCTCCGGCTCTGACAACTACTTGCTTTCTGCACAGATCGCGCTTACAGATAATTTTGGACAGGGCCGCGTGATGAAAGGCTCTTAGATCCGCACTGCCAGCGCCATGCGCTCCAGCCCGGAGGTGGCGAGGTCGCGCCTGGTGGGTGCAATGTACTTCTCCGCCAGCTGTGTGGCGGTCACGTCCTCGATGAGCCGCCAGCCGTGTTTCTCTAGCAGCGCGGGCCATTCGTCTGGGTTCTTGCCCCACACCCACATCTTTTGCTTCACCACGAACCGCGCATGCGCCTTCTCGCTGCGCATCATGTCCTTCCCTTCCAGGAAGTCTCGCACGACGTAGGTGAACGCCAGTTTGCTGCCCTTCGGCACGCCGGACAGGAATTTCAGCGTGGCCAGAATGCCCGGCTCGGTCACGTACTGCGTCACGCCCTCCCAGATGAAGAACGTGACCCAGCTCGGATCGTATCCGCTGGCGATCAGCGCGCCCAGCGTGTCGTCGGTGTCGAAGTCGATGGGCGCCAGATGCAGGTTGTCCGGTACGCGCCCAAGCACCCGCTCAAACCGGGCGCGCTTGTCCGCGATGTTTGTGGGCTGGTCCAGCTCCCATATCGGGAACCCGCGCAGCTCTGGCATCCGAAGCGCGCGCGTGTCCATGCCTGCGCCCAGGTTCACCACGGCGCGCATACCGGGCAGCGCCTCGCGCAGGCGGTCGTCGATGTAGCGCTTGCGGATCAATATGCCCGCCCAAGCGCCGGAAATCGAGTCCTCGCTGGCGCGCACCATCCAGTCGCGGAACCCCTCGCGGCGCATCAGCGGCATCATCGCCTTCATCGCGCCGGGCAGCATTCTGCCAGCCCATTCATCGCTTAGGATGCGCTGCTCCTCGGGCAGCAACATCTCGCTGGCCACCAGAAACCCCGGCTGCGCGCCGGTCTTGGACGCTCCCTTTGCCATATCCCGCTCACCCCTTATCCACAATGCCTTCAATATAACGAACCGCCGCGCCCACGCCGTCCTCGCACAGCAACCGCTGACGGATGCGCCGCGCGCTTTCGATGTATGCAGGGTTCTCCATCTCGCGGAACGTCTGCGCCAGCCGCCCTGTGCTCAGCTCCTTTTCGCGCATAGGCATCACCGCATAACCCAGCTTTTGCATGCGGTGCGCCCAGAACGGTTGATCCACCGCGAACGGCACGATCTGCTGCGGCACGCCGGAGCGCAGCGCCTCGGCCAGCGTGCCGACGCCGCCGTGATGCACGATGCCCTTGCAGCGGGGGAACAGCAGCGCGTGGGGTACAGCGGGTACACACAGCATGCGTGCGCTCGGAGGCACGTCGATTTCCGCGTTCCCGGTGAGCAGCACCGCTCGGTTGACCGTCTTCTGCAGCGCGCCATCCAGTGCTTCCGCGAATGCGCGCGGGTCGCGCAGCGGCATACTGCTGAACGACACCGCGATGGGGGCATCGCCCGCCTGAAGAAACGCCTCGATTTCCGGGTCAGGCGCCTCGCCCGCCGAATCCAGATAGAAAAACCCTGGCAGATATACCCGCCCGATCCAGCTGGTCACATCTTCGAACAGCGCCGGACTCACCGGGCACACGATCGGAATGGGCTTGCCGCCGATCTCATATGCGTACGTGCCCGCCTTGCGTGCGGGCAGACCCCTGGAAGCGCGCCAGTCGTTGATCTCTTTGATGCTGGCGGCGTCCGCCTTGGCCATCGGCGCGTAGCTCAGTCGGTTCAGCGCCGCGCCAAAGTTCGTTGTGGGTGCGATGGCCATGTTCGGGAACTCGCTCACCGGATACGTGATCGGAACCGGCGTCACGCTGACGCACGGGATGCCCAGCGCCTGCGCCATGTCGGGCGCGGCCAGCGCCTTGGGGTGGTACAGGATCACATCCGCGCCCTGGCTCGCATCCCAGAAGTCATCCAGGCTCTCGCGGAACGCCGGATTCACCACCTCGCGCGCGTAGCGCATGGCGCGCAGCGGGTGCTTCATGCCGCCCTGCATCACCGCGCGCCCCTCCTCCGTGCCCAGCATCGCCATCAGGTCGGACGCCGCGCGCCTGAACTCCACGCCGTCCCGCTCCACCAGCGCCCGAAAGCTCTCGCCCGTACAGATCACCGCGCTGTGCCCCTCGCGCACCAACCGCCGAGCCAGCGCCACATAGGGCTGCACATCGCCCCGAGTGCCCAGCGTATGTATGCTCACGCGCACGCCATTCGCCTCCCTGTTTTGAACGATTCCGACTTATTGCGTTCATCATACGCCCACCCGAATGCGTTGTCAAGATGTTTTTAACGGCTCTATTGATTTCGTTCATAAACTGTGCTATACTGCGCGCAGAGGTGATCTGCATGAACGGATTTGAGCGCCGAAAGCGCACCAAGATGGATCAGATCGAGGCGGCGGCCACGCGGCTGTTCCGGCAAAAAGGCGTGGCGCAGACCAGCATAGAGCAGATCGCAAGAGAGGCGGGCGTGTCGAAGGTCAGCCTGTACAACTACTACGGCGACAAGCAGGCGCTGGCGCGCGCGATCATCTTTGATTCGATGGATCGCCAAGCGGAAACGTTCAACCGCATGATGGCAAGCGAGCTTTGCTTCCGCGACAAGTACGCCGCGCTGACCGAGGCCAAGGCCGAAGCGCTGGGCGGGCTGACCGATGGCGTCACCGGCGGGCTGCTGGACGACGAGTTGCTGGCCTCGCCCCAGATGCGGGCGCATTTGGCGGAGTATTATGAGTCCAAGGCCGTGCCCATGCTGCGCGCGCTGATCGAACAGGGCGTGCGCGAGGGCGACGTGAACCCGGACATCCCGGTGGACACCATCCTGCTGTACATTCGCGCGATGCAGCAGCTGCTGGCCTCCCCCATCACCATGCGCCAGCGCACGGATCTGGGTCTGCTGTTTCAATACGGGTTCAAGGGCAAGGCGTAGGAGGATTTCGATATGGACAATCAGATGATTCGGGTGCTGGCAGACGCCATCCCCCTTCGCAAATCGGTGCGCACCTTCGAGCCCCCTCCGCCGCCAACAGCCAGTTCCGGCCGTTTGGCGTCAGCAATGGCGGCAAGACCATCACCGTCGCCAAGCCCGTGGGCTACAAGCACATCAAGTGGGAGCACCCAGACGTGGACATCGGCATGTGCGCCGCGCATGTGTGGCTGGGGCTATTGCGTCAGGGCATCAATCCTCGCATAGACCTGCGGCTCGACCAGGGGCGTACACTGTGGGCATTCGCGCTGTGAAGGATATAGAGCAGCCTTCGAGCGGTGGCATGCGACAGCCCGCGTTCAAAAGGCTGCCGCATGATAAAGCGCCGGTAGAATGAACATGATACCGCATCTGAGTGCACTTGCTCACCATCATCCGGCGGTGCGTGCCGATAGGCGGATACCCCTCCATGCCGGACCACGGCTGTGGCACGGGGCTAGTGGGCAGACAACGGCTCGACTTGTGTGTGGACGCGCTGCTTGCGGACGCCTCCGTAAACATGGTCGAGCAGGTGAACCGAAAGCTCCACGAATCAGGCATCTCAAATGCACGGGCCGTGTGTTGCGACCTGATGGCCGATCCGCCGCCCGTGCTGCATGCCGACTGCATCATCGTGGCGCAGGTGCTGCTGCACATCAAGGACATCGCGCCGCTGCTGGCTCGCTTGCTGGACGCGCTGAATCCGAGCGGGCAACTGCTGATCGTGGATTTCGTGACCAATGAATCTGTTGTCTCGAGCGAGGTACACAACGGCTTCGATCCGGATGCGCTGAGCGCGCAACTGGAATCGCTCGGCTGCTCCCAGGTCACCTCCGAGGTCATCTACTGCGGCCAGCGCATCTTCAAGAATCAGGACGCTTCACTCATTCTGATCGACGCGCGCAAAAACCCACCCATGACTCGAGATTGGATCCCATGACACGATCGGAGGCACAACACATGAAGACGATCGGACTGCTCGGCGGCATGAGCTGGGAGAGCACGGTGTCCTACTATCAGGTGATCAACCGCACCGTGGCCGCGAAACTGGGCGGTCTGCACTCGGCAAGGATCGCGCTATACAGCGTTGATTTTGACGAGATCGAGCGCTGCCAAGCGGAGGGCGATTGGGATCGAAGCGCGCGAATGCTGTCCGATGCCGCGCAATCGATCGAGCGCGCCGGCGCGGACTTCCTGCTAATCTGTACCAACACCATGCACAAGGTGTACGATGAAATCCAATCCGCGCTTCAGATCCCTGTGTTGCATATCGCGGATCTGACCTCAGGCGCGCTGCTGGAAAGGGGCATCCGCAAGGTCGGGCTGCTGGGCACAAAGTACACCATGGAGCAGGACTTCTACAAGAGCCGCCTCGCCGCACGCGGGATCGATGTGCTGATCCCGAATGAGGGCGGGCGGCAAATGGTGAACCATGTGATCTATGACGAGCTTTGCCGGGGCATCATTAATACGGCATCCAAAGCCGCATACCTGCGCGTCATCGACGAACTGTCCGCCCGCGGCGCCGAGGGCATCATCCTGGGCTGTACGGAGATCGGCTTGCTGATCCAGCCTCCAGACACGACCGTTCCACTGTTTGACACGGCACAGATCCACGCGGAGCGCGCGGCGCT
>JAVBTW010000248.1:0-2997 GCA_031555975.1 Eubacteriales bacterium | reverse complement strand
CTTGACGCCCTTCGCCTTCGCGGCCGCCATCATCTCCTTGGCCTTGTCGAGATTTTCCTCGTCCAGCAGCGAGGTGCCGATGCTGCCGCCCATGGCTTTGATGAATGTGTAGGCCATGCCGCCGCCGATCAGCAGCGTGTCGACCTTCTCCAGCAGGTTGGTGATGACGCCGATCTTGTCCTTGACCTTCGCGCCGCCCAGGATGGCGACGAACGGGCGCTTGGGATCGGAGATCGCGCCGCCCAGGAAGTCCAGCTCCTTGCCGATCAAGAAGCCGGCCACGGCGGGCTTGAACGCTGCGATGCCCGCGGTGGAGGCATGCGCGCGGTGCACGGTGCCAAACGCGTCGGACACGTAGATGTCGCACAGGTCAGAAAGCGCCTTCGCGAACGCGGGGTCGTTCTTTTCTTCTTCTGCGTGGAAGCGCACGTTTTCCAGCAGGATTGCTTCGCCAGGCTTCACAGCGGCCGCGAGCTTCTTCGCGTCGTCGCCAATGACGTCCTTGGCCAGACGCACTTCAAAGCCCAGCTTTTCCGAAAGAGATTTTGCGACGGGGGCCAGTGAATACTTCATGTTGAACGTGCCCTTCGGGCGGCCCAGATGGCTGCACAGGATCAGGGCCGCGCCCTGGTCCAGCAGGTACTTGATCGTCGGCATCGCGGCGTTGATGCGCGTCTCGTCGGTGATGTTTCCGTTCTCGTCCAGCGGCACATTAAAATCGCACCGGACCAGCACCTTCTTGCCCTTGACGTCAATGTCCTTGATGGTCTTCTTGTTCATGACCCGCACGCTCCTTGCTCTCTCATAATTGGACAGGAATGATAAACATTTGTCATACTGATTATGATACACAGTTCATGTTAAGCTGTCCAGTCTTTCAAAATAAGTTGCCCAATTTGCTGGTATTTTAACCTTCAGATGGTAAGATTATCTGCAAAGGTTTGTAGAGGTGGCACGCACGCGCGCGGGCGGTCTTTCGCGGGCGGCCTCCTCAAACACATCCCAACGAAAGGCTTAGATTATGCCAGACATCATTACCGTTCAAAACGCGTCGTTCCGCTATCCCGATGCCGCCACAGAGGCGGTTCGGAACTTTTCCATGTCGGTCTATCCTGGCGAATTCCTGGCGGTGCTCGGCCACAACGGTTCCGGCAAGTCCACCATGGCCAAGTTGCTCAATGCCTTGCTGATCCCTTCGGAGGGGGAAATCAGGGTTGCCGGGACCGATACATCAGCGCCCGGCAGCGAATGGACCGTGCGCGAAAAGTGCGGCATGGTTTTTCAGAACCCGGACAATCAGCTGGTCGCGACCATCGTTGAGGAGGACGTGGCCTTCGGCCTTGAGAATCTGGGCGTCCCCACCGACGAGATCCGGCGCCGCGTGGATGAGGCCCTCGCCATGGTCGGCATGGCGGATTATGCGGGCAGAGCGCCCCACATGCTGTCCGGCGGCCAAAAACAGCGCATTGCCATCGCGGGTGTGCTGGCCATGAGGCCCGATGTGATCGTGTTTGACGAGGCTACGGCGATGCTCGATCCGGCGGGTCGCAAGGACGTGCTCTCCGTCGTGCGCCGCCTCAACAAAGAAGAGGGTGTGACCGTCATCTGGATCACCCATTTCATGGAGGAGGCCGCGTTGGCAGACCGCATTGTGGTCATGGCTGATGGCCGGGAGCGCATGCAGGGCACACCGAAAGCGGTTTTCGGGCGGGTTGCGGAAATCAAGGAACTGGGTTTGGACGTACCGCCGATGGCGAATCTGAACAGCAAACTCCGCGCGGGCGGCGTCGAGACGCCAGACGGCATCCTCACGGTCGATGAAATGGTGGTGGCATTATGCCGATTGAAGTAAGAAACCTGAGCCACGTCTACATGGAAGGCAGTCCATTGCAATCCATCGCTATTGAGGGCGTGTCGTTTACCGCCAATGAAGGCGAATTCATTGGCATGATTGGCCACACTGGGTCGGGCAAGTCTACGCTGATCCAACACCTGAACGGACTGCTGAAGCCCACTTCCGGCACGGTGATCGTGGATGGGCTGGACTTGATGCACAAGGAGACCAAGCTTCGCGACGTGAGAAAGCGCGTGGGGCTGGTTTTTCAGTATCCGGAGTATCAGCTCTTCGAAGAGACGGTGGAGAAGGACATCGGGTTTGGACCGAGGAACCTGGGTCTCTCCGAGGCGGAGATTGCAGACAGGGTGAAGGACGCGGCCAAACTCACGGGCATCACGGACGAGATGCTGCAGAAATCGCCCTTTGAACTGTCCGGCGGTCAAAAGCGGCGTTGCGCCATCGCCGGTGTGATTGCGATGCAGCCCGAGGTGCTGATCCTGGACGAGCCCACGGCTGGATTGGATCCCCACGGTCGCGATGAGATGCTTTCGCTGATGCAGGTCCTTCACAGGACGAAAGGCAACACGATGATCATGGTGTCTCATTCCATGACCGACGTGGGGAAGCTTTGCAACCGCATTCTGGTGATGAACCACGGAAAACTCGCCATGGACGGCACGCCGGACGAGGTGTTTCGGCGCGGCGATGAACTGACCGCCATGGGTCTGGGCCTGCCGGACGGCGCGCAGCTGGCAAACGCGTTGCGGGCGAAGGGCTTTGACCTGCCAGACTTCATCTGGCGGACCGATGATCTGGCACAGGCGCTGATCAGGATCCTGGGGAAGGGGTGTGAAAATCATGCTTAGCGGCATCTCACTCGGCCAGTATTTCCCAGGCGACAGCGCACTGCACCGGCTGGACCCGCGCGCCAAGATTGTGTTGACCATTCTGCTGGTGGTGCTGGTGTTTGTGGCGCATGGGTTTGTGTCCTACGCGCTGCTGTTCGCGGTGGTGATCGGGCTTTCCTTGTCGTCGAAAATCAGCCCGAAACTATTGTTTAAGGCCGTGAAGCCCATTTTATTCATTGTTGCGTTCACCTTCGCGCTGAACATTTTCTTTGTCCCGACGGGGACGGTGGTGTTCCGGTTCTGGTTTATGAC
>JAVBTW010000061.1:0-6283 GCA_031555975.1 Eubacteriales bacterium | reverse complement strand
TTGGTGGGAACCGATCTACACATCAGCCAGTTGAACCTGGAAAACGGCATGTTGACCATCGGCGGTACCGTGACTGCGCTGGAATATGACGACCACAGCCGGGGCGTGCGCGGAAACGTGCTGAGCCGGCTGTTCAAGTAGCGCCATGTTGTTTCATACTTGGGGCCAATCGCGCGCGTTTCTCGGCATGGTATATGCAGGGCTGTTGATCGGCGCATGTTATGACGCATTGCGGTTTGCCGCACGGGTGTTGCAAGCCGGCAAGCCGCTACAGACACTGCTGGACGCCGTGTTCGGACTGCTGCTGGCGGCCATTTTAATCGTCTCCATGGCCTGGACCCACTTCGGGGAGATGCGGCTCTATCTGATCTTGGGCGCGGCGTGCGGGGTTGTGCTGTATGGTTGCACTCTCCATCCGCTGCTGCGGCTGATCATTTTGCGCCCCATGCGGTGGTCAATCCGGTTTGCACGGCGCGTTTTCTCCAGACCTTGGGCAAAAAAAGTGTTCAGATGAGGCAGGAAAAATGTGGTGGATGGCGAATAAGGAAGATTGTATAGGTATGCTCACCGCGATTGCGGACAAAATACAATGGATTTGGAGCGAGATCATGGCACGAAAGAAACGTATAAAACCCCGGTTTTGGTTCATGATGATGGTGGTCATGTTGATTGCTTTCGGCGTTGTCTACCTTACCGAGGCCAACTATATGGAAGGCCAGCGCGCAAACATCGCGAAACTCACGCAAGAGCGCAATCAACTTCTGGCTGAGAACGCGACCATCGAGCGCAAGATCGCGTTTTCGAAGACCGACGAATACATTGAGCGCACTGCCCGGTCCGAACTGGGGCTGCTCAAGCCCGGAGAAGTTCGGTTTGTCGCGGGCTCGGAGGCATCTACCGCAAATGGACAATAGTGAAAAACCCATCCTCGCGGCGCTGGACGTCGGCTCCAACTCGGTTCGGCTGTTGGTTACCGAATCCCGTCGCGGCGTCTTTGTGCCCATTCACACGGGCCGAATCACCAGCAGGCTCTATCAGGGCCTGCGCTGCGGCCTTTTGGATCCGGATGCCATTGATCGCACGGCCGTTGCCATCCGCAATCTGGCCCGCGAGGCGCGTCAGCACGGCGCCTCAGAAGTGCTGGCCTTCGGCACCAGCGCCATGCGTGACGGGTCGAACCGGGGCGAGCTGATCCAGCGCGCAGCCGAGTGCGGCGTTCCGCTGGAGGTCCTCAGCGGCGAGGACGAAGCCGCCATCAGCTATCAGGGCGCGGCCCCAGATGGCAGCGCGGGCGTGATCGACATCGGCGGCGGCAGCACAGAGCTGCTGTGCGGTGAAAACGGCAAAGTGATCGCCGCGGGCTCGGCGCAGGTCGGCGCGGTGCGGCTGATGGAGGCCCTGCACGGCCAAGAGGACAGCCGCATGATGATCAACACCGCGGCGGCCGCCATGGAATCTGCTTATAAAGCCATCTCAGGTTGCCGCGCGGACCGCTGGATCGGCCTGGGCGGCACCATCACCACCTTGGCCGCCATGCAGCTGGAACTGGAGGCCTACGACCCCGAGGCCATCGAAGCCCACGAGGTCACCCGCGCCTCGACCGCCCACGCGCTGTGCATGCTGCTGCGGATGGACATGCCCGCCCGGCGCCAGGTCCGCGGCATGAATCCCGCCCGCGCCGACATCATGCCCTTTGGCCTTGCGATCCTGCTGGCGTTCTTCGAATTGACCCGCGCAAAGGCGGTCTACGCCTGTGACCGGGACAACCTTATCGGTTATTTAATGAAGAAGCGTCCCGAAACCCTTGACAAACCTCCTGAAATGGGGTAAAATACTCTTTGTCGTCGCGGGGTAGAGCAGTCCGGTAGCTCGTCGGGCTCATAACCCGGAGGTCGAGGGTTCAAATCCCTCCCCCGCAACCACCAATGCCTATTCGGTCCGTTCCGAATAGGCATTCCATGGCGGCGTAGCTCAGTTGGCTAGAGCATTCGGTTCATACCCGGAGTGTCATTGGTTCGAATCCGATCGCCGCTACCACGAAAGAGCTTGAAACTGTTGAGGTTTCAAGCTCTTTTTTTGTTCGCTAGAACGCTGCGTCGCTTCAACTTCCGTAGCAGAGCTTGAGTTTTGCATAAAAGTCCTCGAGCGTCAGCCGCGCGTCGATGGTGTGGTACACGCGGATCTCGCGATAGCCTGTGTCATGCAGGTAGCGCATGTCGGGCGCGACGCGGGGCGCGGTTTTCATGGTGTAGTGGTTGCGGTCCTTGTCCTCCAGCAATACGCCGACCGTGGGTTGATCTCCGATGCACCAGGTCTCGCCGTGCGGCCAGGCCGGGTTGCCGCCCAGGGCGGTGTTGAAATCCACCATCTGCCGGAACAGGTACTTGCCCAGTTCACCGCATGGCGCGACGCGCAGTTCGAGCTCCGCCAGCGACACGTTCATCATTTTGTAGACGTCCTTGGGCACCTGCCACAGGGCTGCCTTGGAGGCGAACACCACATTCGCTGCATGGATGTCATTGTGCAGGTTGAACTCATCGCCGCCCTCGGGCCAAGTGCCGCCGCCGATCCAGATGGCGGTTAGCCGGTCCGCGATGCGCGGCTCCAACAACAGCGCGCACGCAAGGTCCGTGATCGCGCCCTGAAACGCCACGAACAACGGGCGCTTGTCGTCCGCCATGGCCTCCTGAATGATGAACCGCGCGCCCTCGGAGTCGATTGGCGTTTTTTCATCCGATAAGGCCGCGGGCGCGCCCCGGAGCACGGGAACTTGCCCGCTCAATCCCATCAGCCTCAGCACCAGCTCAACCTCATCATAGCTGGCCTGCATGGTGTTTCCCTTGCCGTACTGCGAATGGTTCAGGTCAAAGTGGCCCGCGACGATGCCGCGCACATCAAACATGGGCGTCATCAGGTGATGCGCCAGCGCAAACTGATCGTCGGCTTCGTTCTTGCAATCGGTGTGTACGATCATCCGCACGCGCTTCTGCTCCGGAACCTTGAAACTGAGCGTATTCATTGGAAACCTCCTGCTCTATTTATGCCATATTATGTGATCACCCGGTATGCCGGCGGTTGCTGGGCGAAATAGCACACCGCGCAGGATGGATCATTGTCTTAGCCATGAGCTCTCCTCCCTCACGCTGACCCTTATTTCGTGCTTACGCCTCGTCCAGCTGCGAAGTGCAGTGCGGGCAGCGGGTTGCGTCAATGGCGATGCTGGTCTTGCAATACGGGCAGGCCTTGGCGGTGAGCGCGGGCGCTTCCTGCTTGCGGCCCAGGTGCATCAGTGTGTTCATCAGCTTGACCAACAGGAACACCACAAAAGCCATGATCGCGAAATTCACCACGGCGGTGATGAACGCGCCGTACTTGAGCGTGATGCCCAGGAACGAGAGCTGTAGCCCGTCGAAGTTTTGACCGGTAAACAGCCCGATGATGGGTGAGATGATGTTGTCGGTCAAGGACGTCACCAGTCCCGAGAACGCGCCTCCGATGATGACGCCAACGGCGAGGTCCATCACATTGCCCTTGAGCGCAAACGCCTTGAACTCCGCGAAAAACTTCTTCATCATAGACCAAATTCCCCCTCATTGTGGTTAATATGAGACATTATACCACATTTAAGGAAATGGCAACAGCGCGGCTGATCGCCTGCCGGTCCGCGTCATCCTGGGCAAAGTCGAAGGATCTCCTTGGCCTCAGCGGACGTACCCGCGTTGGGCGGGTGCGTCGGCTGTGGGCGGGGAAATTCTTCGACTTCGCTCAGGGGAACACGAGGAGGCTCACAGGAGGATACGATGGATGCTCAGGATGACACGGCGGGGAGCGCTTAGAGGGATGTGTGGGGATGCTGGCACGATCCGCAGAAATGTGGTATAATAAAGGCCACCGATTTCGGATGTGGAGGCAGCGATGAGCAGATTGTGGGTCAAGGTCATGAAGCGGCACCGGATCGACCGGCAGGAGACCGCGCCTTGCGCCTGGGGCGTGGAGCGGGATGTGCTGATGGAGGTGTGCAAACGGATGGACCTGGCCTATCCCATCTGGCTGGGGAAGCACGCTCAGGAGTTTGAGCAGTACGGGAAAACGTCGTTCTCAAAGGGGGACTTTGTGGAGGACGTTGATTTTGAGAAACTGGAAATCGAGTATCTAGACGATACCGACACGAAAAAGCGCAGCAAAGACCCCCGCAACGATTTCGGAAGCGGCTGGTAGCATCCGCCAGCGCCGAACGGGGAACGAATCGCGGCGAAATCCGTCATACGATTGATGGCGGCGGCGCGCCGCGTCGTCAGTTGCGCCGCAACGCGATCAAAGAGGCCGCTTGTCAAACCGACCGACGTCTGGTATACTGATGTATAAACATGTGCCCATATACACGCCGTGCGCGGCGTCATGAAGGAAGTGCTGAAAGTGCAGTTGGCGTTAAACGGAGCGGGCAAGGGATTGAACGTTGCTTTTGCGCGGAACTCGGACCGCGACTATTTGGTGCGCAGTGAAAAGCGGCCCGGTCCCAGACCCGGCAGCGGCGGCCAATCGCCGCGCCGCAAGAACAGGCGCCGCAAGAAACTGAACATTCCCTATGTTTTTTTCACATTCCTGTTTTTGCTGCTGCTGTATCCCATCGGACTGATCTTCCTTTGGGTGCGAAAGATCCCGTGGAAGTGGACGACGAAGATGGGCGTGACGCTCGTATTCGCGATGGCCTCCGTCGTGATGATCTCGTTTGCGCTGACGATGCCGCTGAAGAACGTACAACTGCAAGACCTGCAGACAAAGGGCCGCGCCGCACTCGCGAATGCGGGTACACGCATGGCGGAGAACTGGGAAAAGAGCGACATCACGCCCGAACGCGTATGGCAGAACACGCAGGATATCGCGGGAAACAGCGTGTTGGCGATCCAGAACGCCGTGGTGAAGGGCATACCGGCGCTGATCGAATCGACGGGCGACGTCGGCGGGAACGCGCGGCAGATTGCACAGCACATAGGCAACATCGTCAAGGACGGTGCGCGCGAGCTGATGTACAAGGCAAACATCATTCCTACGCCCGCGCCGACCGTTGAGCCGACGCCGGAGCCAACGTCCGAACCGACGCCAGTGCCCACGCCTGTGCCGACCGTAACGCCCACGCCAAGTCCCGCAGCGGACGCACGGCTGGTTGCGTGGGTCGTTGGAGACGAAAAGACGTATCACTTGGACAAGAATTGCACACGCATCCTGGGCGAGCCCACATCGACGACGATCCTGGACGCGACGGCGGCCAACTTGACACCCTGTGAGTTATGCGCGAACCCAGAGCAGTCCGAGCAGCGCGAACCGGAACCATCCCCATCAGTCGAGGCAACGCCCACGGCAACAGACGAACCGATCCCGTCCGCGCAGGCAAAGGCCATTGACCCCACAACAGCGCCCGCGAACGCACCCAGTTTGCCGGGCGTGTCGCCGAGTCCCTCGCCGGACCCCATGAGCGCGGCGTCAACGCCGACCGCGACGCCAGGGGCCACACCGGTTCCGACGCCGACGGCCACACCCGCGCCACTGCCAAGCATCAAGCCGGTGTCTGATGTGACGGTCTACTACATGAACGGCAGCACCTATTATCACGCGACGGCGAACTGCGGCGGCATGGAAGGCGCGCCCGCGCACACCTTGGCAGAGGGGATCGCGGCGGGGAAAAAGCCCTGCCCGTGGGGCTGCAAGGACAAGCTGCCGACAGAGGACGCGCTCAAAGCGGAGAACGCGGTCTGGGTAGACGAAAAGCAGGTGTTTCACATCACGAACGATTGCGATGCGATCGAAGGCGCGACGACGGTCATGGCCATGCAGCAGGCAATGCTTGAGGATGGGGATGAGGGATGCGCAAAGTGCGGGGCGGATGCGTATGTGAAGGCGATCAAATCGCCGACAAACACGCCCATTCCGGCCGCGCCCATCTCTTAAAGCCCCGCGAAGCACGAAGGGCGTCCAGAGGGCATAGCCCTTTGGCGGAGGTCCAGGAGGCGGAGCCTCTTGGTCCCCGAAGGGCGGTCTCTCGCAGCTTCTGTTTCTCCTTTTGCGTCGTGAGACGCGTCGGACCCCTGCCCCTCCTCTGACGCCATCGGTCGTCAGAGGAGGGGCAGGGGTCCGACATTTACCTTGACGGGACATGGAAAACCGGGGGTTACGGGGGGACGGCCTCCGGCGGGCCCGGGACGACAGCCCCCGGGGTACCCCACCCAACGGCGCTGAACCCGGGACCCCCCTGCTGGGTCGCGGGGGGGGTAGAGATTGGGGCGGC
>JAVBTW010000229.1:0-10012 GCA_031555975.1 Eubacteriales bacterium | reverse complement strand
CGCATGATGTACCAGGGCATGCGGCTGGACGACTATATGAAATACACCGGCCAGACCATGGAGCAGCTGCGTGAGATGTACAAAGAGGACGCGGAGCGCCGCGTAAAGACCCAGCTGGTCATCGAAGCCATCAAGAACAAGGAAGGCATCGAGGCGGACGAAGCGGACATCGACAAAGAGATGGAACAATACGCCGAACAGGGCAAGAAAACCGTCGAAGAGTTCAAGGCCGGGCTGTCTGAGCGCGACCTGGAATACTTTAAGGACGTCGCAGGCGTGAAAAAGACACTGGAATTTTTGAAGAGCAACGCGAAGGTGGAGACCGTCGGCTAATCATCGACAATGAAGGGACGACCCGGCGGCGGACGAAGCCAGCGCATCCCACACACGGCGAACTGCTCGCGACCCGGCACCGCGCGCGTCCCTTGTTAATCCTTCGAACCCCTGTTTGTCCATACCGCCTGCGGGGTATACTCCCCTTGGGCGATGGAATATAACATTTTGAAGGCAGATCATCTGCTGCAGGAGGTGCATTTGCACATGAACTTGGTGCCGTATGTGATTGAACAAACCAACCGGGGCGAGCGGAGCTACGATATCTTTAGCCGCTTGCTGAAGGACCGGATCATCTTCCTCGGCGGCGAGGTGAACGACGATTCCGCGAACCTGATCGTGGCGCAGATGCTGTTCCTCGAGATGGAAGACCCGGACGCTGATATCATGCTGTACATCAACAGCCCCGGCGGCTCGATCTCTGCCGGGCTCGCGATCTATGACACGATGAAATACCTCAAATGTGAAACGTCCACCGTCTGCGTGGGGCTCGCCGCTTCCATGGGCGCGTTCCTGCTGGCTGCGGGCGCGAAGGGAAAGCGCAAGGCGCTGCCCACCGCGGAAATCATGATCCACCAGCCCTCAGGCGGCGCGCGCGGTCAGGCAACGGACGTGCAGATCCACGCCGAGCAAATCCTCAGGGTGAAGGCGCTGGTGAACGCAGAGCTGGCCAAGAACACCGGCAAGCCGGTCGAACAGATTGCGGCGGACACCGAGCGCGATCGGTTCATGACTGCCCAGGAATCGCTGGAGTACGGGATCATCGATTCCATTATCCCGCCAAGAAGGTAAGGGCGGCGGGGCGCTGCAACCCTCATACCGCCGTGCTACGTGGAGTCACCTGCGGAGCACAAGCGGAGGATTACACTGCGCGCGACTGAGGTCCGGCCCGCTTAATTCCCTCTATGACCCAATTTTAAGGAGATAATAGCTTAGATATGGCAAAATCTGATGATTTCAACAAGCTGGTCAAGTGCTCGTTCTGTGGCAAAACGCAGGACCAGGTGCGACGCATCGTTGCGGGTCCGGGCGTGTATATTTGCGATGAGTGTGTGCTCTTGTGCCAGGAGATCGTTTCCGACGAGGTGGACATGGGCGGCCGTGAAAAAGGCGTGCCGCTGATGAAACCGCAGGAAATCAAAGAGGTTCTCGATGAGTATGTCGTGGGCCAGGATCAGGCGAAAAAGGCGCTGGCCGTGGCGGTCTACAACCACTACAAGCGCATCCAGCACCCGCCCAGAAAGGGCGAGGTGGAGCTGCAGAAGTCCAATGTGGTCATGCTGGGCCCGACGGGCTGTGGAAAGACCTATCTGGCGCAGACGCTGGCCAAGATCCTGAACGTGCCGTTCGCCATCGGCGACGCCACCTCTTTGACCGAGGCCGGCTATGTGGGCGAGGATGTGGAAAACATCCTGCTCCGGCTGATCCAAAACGCGGACTATGACATCGAGCTTGCGCAGCGCGGCATCATCTACATCGACGAGATCGACAAAATCGCAAAAAAGAGCGAAAATCCCTCGATCACCCGCGATGTGTCCGGCGAAGGCGTACAGCAGGCACTGCTGAAGATCCTGGAGGGGACCACCGCCTCTGTGCCGCCGCAGGGTGGGCGCAAGCATCCGCACCAGGAGTTCATCCAGATCGACACGACCAACATCCTGTTTATCTGCGGAGGCGCGTTTGACGGCATCGACAAGATCATCTCCGGCCGCGTGGGCAAGAAAACCATGGGCTTTGGCGCGGATGTCAAGGGCAAGAAGGACGTGCGCGACGACGAGGTCATGGCGCAAATCCGCCCGGAAGACCTGCTAAAGTTCGGGCTGATTCCCGAGTTTGTGGGCCGGCTTCCCGTGATCGTGACGCTCAATCAGCTGGACGAGGACGCGCTGGTCAAGATTCTGACCGAGCCGCGCAACGCGCTGGTGAAACAGTACGCGCGGCTGCTGGACATGGACGGCGTGGAACTGGAGTTCGAAGAAGGCGCGCTCAAGGCAATCGCGGAGTTGGCGCTGGAAAGAAAATCCGGCGCGCGCGGCCTCAGGGCGATCATCGAAGGCGTCATGATGGACACAATGTACGAACTGCCCAGCAAGGACAGCGTGCGCAAGTGCGTCATCACGGAGGATGCCGTGCGCAAAGGCGCGCTGCCCACCATGATCGAGGGCGAGCCGCACAGGCGCCACAAGGCCCCTGGCAAGCCCAAGGCGGCAGCACAGCCCAGCGTGTCCTAAAACGAAGCGATATGAATGGCGGATGAGGGCAATATGCCGTCATCCGCTGTGCGTTTTGCTGCAATGAACGGTGTGCCCGAAATTGCGGTGTACACAGCGCCGCCGACACATAAGGAGGGTTCGAGTGAAGCCCGCACTGGTGGATCGCAAGCAAAAATCGGTTGCGCAAACGGTTCGCCGCGCGATCAGCGCGGCAATGGATCTCATCTATCCAGCACGCGCCAACTGTCTTGGGTGCGGCAGCCCCCTTGGCGCAGACGAGGGGCATCTGTGCCTTGACTGCTGGGATCTGCTCGTCCCAGCCCAGAATCTGTCCATGGTGCGCTGCCCGCACTGTGGTCGGCCGTCAAAAAGCGGCGGCCGGTGCAAAGGCTGTAAACGCTGGCCCTCAGACGCCATCGACCTGGCCCGCTTTGCATACCCCTACCGCCGGCCTGTTGACCGGATGATACGCCGCATGAAGTATGGCGGTGTGCACACGCTTGCGCAATTTTTGGGCACAGAGATTGCGAATATGCTGATTTCCCAGGCGTTTCCCGAAGCGGATGCGGTCTGCGCGGTGCCGATGCATGCAAGGCGGCTGCGGGCGCGCGGATTCAACCACGCCGCGTTGCTTGCGCGGGTTGTCGCGGATCAGATGAGGATTCCATGCCTCGACGCGCTGACGCGCACGCGCCACACGCGGCAGCAAGCGCGGCTGGATAGGGCCTCGAGGGAAAAGAACATGCGCGACGCGTTCGTGGCGGATGGATCGGTTTTGGGGAAGCGCGTCCTGCTCATCGACGACGTGCTGACCAGCGGCGCAACAACGGTGAACTGCGCGCTGGCGCTGAAGAAAGCGGGAGCTGATAAGGTCTACGTGGCGACGCTGGCGGCGGCGCTGGAATGAGCTGCCGCGAGTCTGACACATATCTTAACGCTGTAACTGCTGAATTTGGGCAAAAACAAGGTGCAATATGGTTTTTTCGGATAAAATGGGCGTAAAACTGTGGTAAAAAGGACTTGCAAATCTTTTATCAATGCGGTATAATGCGGACTAGTTGCATAGGGTTCAGGTCTGTGGTTGAAAATCGATGCCAGTCGCAGGCAAAACGATCCACGTAAGCAGGGCAAAGTCCCAGTGAGCATGGTGCGGCTTAGACGTAAGACCGCCCAGCGGCAATGTGACCGCTGAGAGGGCTAGTAGTGGGCAGGCAATCGCCTTAGTAGCGAACGTCCCGGGCGGCGAGTGTGGGGGCAAAGACCAGGTCAGCTGGCCTTCGTGCAACGAACAACATAGAATACAGGGGGAAATTTCAAATGTACGAGGACAAGACGCTGGTATGCAGGGACTGTGGCGCGGAATTCGTTTTCACCGCCGGTGAGCAGGCTTTCTACGCCGAAAAGGGCTTCCAGAACGAGCCCACCCGCTGCAAGGAGTGCCGCGACAGCCGCAAGGCCAGCCGCAACCACGGCGAAGGCCGCGAGATGTACGAAACCGTGTGCGCAGAATGCGGCAAGCCGACCCGCGTTCCCTTCATTCCGAAGAACGACAGGCCGATCTACTGCAGCGAGTGCTTCGCAGCCCGCCGCCAGTAATCGCAGCATAACCAAACAAGAAACCCCGGTCCAATGGGATCGGGGTTTTTCGTTTGGCAACACGGGCAGTTGGCGACTCGGTGTGCACATGATCCAGCGATCATTCGGTGGCGCTCGCACTCACTTTATCGCCTTGTACTTCTCGTACGCTTCCAGCTTCATTCTGTACAGTTGCTTTCGCTTGCGGTTTCGCCTCACGCCGACATAGATGCGCAGCACGATCAGCAGCACAAGGATCAGTGCGGCGAGCGCGAGCAGCAGTTTCACGGGCGTCAGCTTGAACACGGCAAGCTGCGGCACCAACTGCTCAATCGGGGACAGGGGCTTGTACTGATATACGTCGCGCGAGGCGACGACGGTGGTCTCCAGGAGTTCTCCATCCTTGCCGGGCATGGTCAGTTTGCCGATGATATCGCCTTTTCGGATCGGCGCTTGAAGCTCTGAAGTGTAGGTGAGCTTCATGTTTTTCTTGTAGTCTGCCAGCGTCTGCTCATACTCGTCGGGCAGACGGGTGATGGAATAGTTTAGTATCGTGCCGCCGGGTACCGCGTCCAGCGCCAGCATGCCCTTCCCCTCGTCGTCTGTGGCCGCGTTTTCGATGGACACATAGAAGGGATTCGCGCCCCAGAGCTCGGAAAAGCTGTATGTCTTGTACTGCGGATAGCCGTACTCCATCAACCGCTTGGTGTCCATCCAGCAGCCGGTCTTGGTGGAATGCAGCGTCACGGAAATCAGATACACGCCGTTTTTCAGCGCCGCACCGACAAAACAGTTGCCCGCCTTGGAGTGATATCCGGTCTTGATGCCGACCATGGGCTCGTAATAGTATTTGTTTGACTTGACAAACATGGCGTTGGAGGTCGCCATGCGCAGCTTTTAGCGCTGGCCGGTGGGGGCCATGGTGTATTCCATGGCGGATACGATGGCGCGAAAGGTGTTGTGGCGCATGCCCTCGCGGGCGATCAGCGCCAGATCTTTGGCTGTGGAATAATGCTCCTCGTCATGGTAGCCATGCGGGTTCATGAAGTGGGTGCCGGTGCAGCCCAGCTCAGCCGCGCGCTGGTTCATCTTTTCCACGAACGCGGGCACAGAACCCGCTACGATCACTGCGACGGAGTTGGCAGCGTCGTTGCCCGATTTCATCATCATCCCATAGAGCAGATCAATGAACGGCATCTCTTCGCCGGGTTTTACGGGAGTGCGGGATGAGTCGGAGGGGACCTCAAGCGCCTCCTGGGGAATGGTGACGGTCTCGTTCAGATGGCCGTATTCCAATGCCAGCAGTAGCGTCATGATCTTTGTGGTCGATGCCGGATAGCGCTTGGATTCCGCGTTTTTGTCGTACAGTACGCGGCCCGATGAGCGGTCCATCAGCACACAGGCGGTGCCCTGCAGATCCCGATCGCGAAGGGCCTTGGGGTTCTCGGGATCATACAGATCGTTAAACGTCGGCTCGGGTGTCGGCGTGGGCTTGGCAGCCGCCAAGGCCGTGCCGGGCAGCGCGCAAAGCGCCAGAATCAGCGCCATCAACAGGGCAGCAAGTCGCATGGATGTGCAGGGTTTTCGGCTCATTTTTGCAGGTCATCCTTTCCAGGCGTGAAAGCATCAGTGGGTGTCGCGCCTGTCTATGATAACACCTTAGACGCGTTTAGTACAAGCATAGTTGTATGTAAAATCCTAACAAAGCAAACTCGACGCTTGAAATTGTTACGCAAAGAGTGTATAATGCTTAATAAATGATGTCGATTTCCGCATACGCGTTGAGAATTCTGAAAAAGAAGAGGGAATAGAACAGTGGCCAAGAAGATCTTGATCGTAGACGATGAGCCGTTGATCGTCAAAGGATTAAAATACAGCCTGGAGCAAGACGGCTATGAGACCGACTCCGCGGTGGATGGCGAGGAAGCGATCACCAAGTTTGCGGCGGGTCAATTTGACCTGGTGCTGCTGGATGTGATGCTGCCCAAGCTGAACGGCATCGAGGTCTGCCAGCGGCTGCGCGAGTCCAGCAACGTGCCGATCATCATGCTCACCGCCAAGGGCGAGGACATGGACAAGATACTGGGCCTGGAATACGGCGCGGACGACTACATGACCAAGCCGTTCAACATTTTGGAAGTCAAGGCGCGGATCAAGACCATCCTCCGCCGCACGACCATGATGTCAAAAGACCAGGACTCAAAGCTCATCACGGTCCGTGACATGACGATCAACCTCAACAATCGCTCAGTCACCATCGGCCAGAAGGAAGTGAACCTGACGGCGAAAGAGTTTGACCTGCTGCAACTGTTTGTCTCCAACAGGGGCAAGGTGTTCAGCCGTGAGAGTCTGCTGGAAACGATCTGGAAATACGATTATCTGGGCGACCTTAGGACCGTGGACGTGCACATCCGCCGACTGCGGGAAAAGATCGAAAAGAACCCCGCCCAGCCGGAGTTTATCTTCACCAAGTGGGGCGTCGGCTACTACTTTACCGACAAGGACTAATCCTGCGCCACGATTCGGATGGCCTGGCGGGATCCGTGCGCATACTAGCCAAGGAAGCACTCTGAGTACCGAGGTGTAGCACCATAGCACTTGCGAACCTCAAAGCATTCATACATTCCATACGATGGAAAATCGTGCTCGCCTACCTGTTGATCACGTGTGTCGCCTTCTTTTTTGTGGCGATAAGCCTGATCTCCATGGTAGGCGAATACTTGCTTACCCAAAAAGTGCGCGAGGAAGAGCGGGTGACCGACGCGCTGGCGGTGCGCGCGGAGCAGCCGCTGGAGAAGATGGACGCGGACGCGCTGTTTGAACTGGTCGCTTCCGCGGCAGTGCAGTACGGCGGGCGCGTCCTGGTTACCGACGAATACGGCGTGTGTGTCGCGGACAGCAAGTCCGAATACAACGGACGCCGCATTGCGCTTCCGGAGGTGGCGTCTGTGCTGCAGGGCGCGGATAAGGCGAACGCGTTTTACGGCAGAAGCGACGGAAACCGGTTCACGCAGACAATCGGCGTCAGCGGCAACGGCTCCATGTACGCGCTGTACGCGGCACGGGTTTCGCCGATGGACCGGGCGGCAGGCGCGCTGGTTTTCGCGTCGCTATCACAGGAAGTCTATGAAAACCTCAGCCACATTCAGCGCCAGATGACCATCTACCTAGCGCTGGTGGCGGTGGCTGTGCTGATTCTGAGCTTTTTCGTGTCCCGCATCTTCACCAGGCCCATCAACGATCTGTCCGAAGGCATTGAAAAAATGGCCAAAGGTGACCTGTCCGCGCGCGTCGAAGTGCGCGGCAAGAACGAATTCTCACAGCTTGCGGAAGCGTTCAACAGCATGTGTGAGCGGCTGGAAAGCCTCGACCACACCCGAAACCAATTTGTGTCGAATGCGTCCCATGAACTAAAGACACCGCTGAGCACCATGAAAATTCTGCTTGAGACGCTGCTGTATCAGGAGAGTTATGACCCCGCCATGCAGCAGGAGTTCCTGGGCGACATCAACAAGGAGATCGACCGACTGAACGCCATCGTGAACGACCTGCTGACCTTGGTGCACTTTGACGGCGGCAAGATGGAGCTGAAGCCCACGAAGCTTCAGTTGGACGAGCTGCTCAAGACCACCGTCAAGCGCTTGGGTCCACTGGCAAAAGACCGCCAAATCGACATCACGCTGAACATCGTCGATCCTGTTGAGACCATGGGCGACCAAATGAAGCTTGAACAGGTTTTTTATAACCTGGTGGACAACGCTGTAAAGTACACACAGCCCGGCGGAAAAGTGAAGGTAGAGCTCAGCCGCGTGAACCGAAAGGCCGTCATTGCCGTCACAGACACGGGCATCGGCATCCCCAAGGCGGACCTGCGGCATGTGTTTGACCGGTTTGACCGGGTTGATAAGGCCCGCGCCAGGGAGACGGGCGGCACTGGATTGGGCCTCAGCATCGTGTGGCAGATTGTGAACCTGCACGAGGGGAAGGTCTCGGTGGTGAGTGAAGAGGACCGGGGTTCGACATTTACAGTGGAATTGCCGATTGTGAATTTGTAGGCGAGGGGTACGAATGATGCGAGTGAAACCCGGGCTGGCACTGATGATGGCCCTGATGCTGACGATGCTCACGGCCTGTTCGCCCATGCCACTGGTGCAGTCGCAACAAGAATCGCAAGTCGTGCTCCCAACGCCGCTGCCCGCGCTGGCGCCAGTGGCGCGCGTGGGGGACAGCCAGGCGGACGAACCGGTGCGCGTGTCGCTGATGTTCCTGAACCAGGATGATACGCAGCTGGTGCCGATGTCGCGCACGATTTGGATCACCGAGGGCACCACATTGGTGGAGCAGGTCGTCAAAACGCTGCTGGAGGCGCCGCGGGCGGAGGGCCTGAAGCCGATTGCGCCCAGCGGCACCCGGCTGCTCACCGCAAGCCTGGTGAACCGCATTGCCACCGTGAACCTGTCGAGCGAGGCGCGAAATCAGGACCAGCAGTCGATGGTCAGCATGCAGGTGGCGATCGCAAACACGCTGACCGGGATTGCGGGCATCGACCATGTCAACATCCTGATCGAAGGCCAGGTGGAGGGCATCGGCGATCAGGTTGCCTCCATCCCGACGGGCGCGCTGCAGCACAATGACAACGCGTTGTCCGCCATCTGGCTGCAGACGCAGTCGGATGAAAACCGCGCGAGCGCACCGCAGACTCAGCTGGACCGCACGGCGGTGCTGTACTTTGGCGCGAAAGACGGCGACCGTCTGGTGCCCGAGGCGCGAAAAGTTCAGTTTGACGCGAGTTTGGTTCGCAAAGACCCACGCGAAATGATCATGCCGCTGCTGCAGCAACTGTGGGCGGGTCCGAGTGCGCTTGACGAAGCGCGGGGCGTGTTTCCCGAAGACATGGTGACAATGAAGGCCGTGCCGACGATCACCACGCAAACGGACGGCAAGCGCGTCATCAACCTGCTGCTGTGGGAGTCGTTTGAGGCGGACATGGAAAAGGCCGGCCTGTCGCTCAGGCAGTTTTACGGCGCGCTGACGCTGACGCTGACCCAGTTTGTGCCCGAGGTGGACGGTCTGTCGGTGCGCGTGGGCAACAAGCGGGTGATGTCGGTCAATTCCGATGGCGGCGAAACGCTGTCGTTTGCAAACGGCGTGATGGCGGCCACGGATTTTCGAGCGTTGGTGGGCGATGTGTCGCGCGTATATTTGTCGAACGGGGAAGGTCAGTTGGTCGGTTGCGGAAGGGTGCTGGACCCCTATGCAGCGCACTTGCCGCGCACACTGATCGAGCAATTGATTGAGGGTCCGAAGGCCGGTGAGACCGGCGTTGAGAAAGTGATGCCCGCCGGCGTGAGCTCAGCGGACATTTTAGGGGTGCGCGTTGAGGGCGAACTCGCGCTGATCAATCTGTCGTCCAATTTTTACCGGTGCGCACAGGCGCTGGACGAGGTGGGCGAGCGGCTGATGATATATGCCGTGGTGAACACCCTGACAGACCTGTCGGGGATCCGCAAAGTACGTTTTTATGTGGAGGACGAGGCGGTTGACACACTGTCGCAGAAGATCTACCTGCGGGTGGAACTGCTCAGAAACCCAGGCCTGATCGAAAACGCGGCGTTGCCGTAGGTGAAAAGGAACCTCCGGCCCTCATGGGCCACCGATCCCGCGAGGGCCGGAGGGGGTTCTCCACCTAATCCCGCCACAGACCCGCCGTCTATGACAGATCCAACTCCACGCGGTATGCCAGCATCCAGTCGTTCACCTGTATCAAATACGCCAGCATCTGCGCACCGGCCATCAACTGCCCGAACCACGGCGTGTCCGCAGGTTTCAGTTCCGAGCTGATCAGCCGCTCCACAGCGTCGCGGTCAATCAGCTCCCGGGTCGGGGATGAC
>JAVBTW010000037.1:0-4471 GCA_031555975.1 Eubacteriales bacterium | reverse complement strand
GGCCAAGCTCGACGATAAACGGGATCCGCAGATCACAGGCTTTCGATGAAACCAAAATGGGGGTACGCAAGATGCAACGATTGATATGGGCAGTGCTTCTCTCCTTTGCCATCGCGCTGGTATTGGGTCCGATCGTGATCCCGTGGTTGAAGAAGATGAAGTTTGGCCAGACGATCTATGATTTGGGACCGGAATCGCACAAAGTAAAGCAGGGCATACCGACCATGGGTGGGATCATTTTTGCGATCCCGATGGTCATTGTGCCGCTGCTGTTTTCATTTGAAGAATCGCGCTGGGATTTTCTACCGATTGCGCTGGTTTCAATGCTTGGATTCGGGCTGATCGGGTTCGTGGACGACTTTATCAAGATCAAGATGAAGCGCAGCTTGGGACTGACGCCCATGCAGAAGATCGTTCCGCAACTGATCCTGTCACTGGCGCTGGCGTTCTGGGCGTATTTCAACCCGAATGTGGGTTCAAAACTGATAGTGCCGTTTACGAGCCTCGAATGGGACCTGGGCTGGTTTTACATTCCGTTTATGGCGTTCGTGCTGGTGGGCGTCGTCAACAGCGCCAACCTGCTGGACGGGCTGGATGGATTGCTTGCCGGATGCTCGCTGATCGACTTTATTACGATGGCGCTGATCTGTATGCTCCTGAGCGCTTCAGGCATGGCGCCTGGCAACATGAAAAACCTGATGATTTTCTGCGGTGCGGCCGCGGGTGCGCTGCTGGGGTTTCTGCGCTACAACTCGCATCCTGCGAACGTGTTTATGGGCGATGTGGGCAGCTTTTTCATCGGCGGCGCACTGGTGGGCGTGTGTATGCTGACCCGACTGTCCCTGCTGTTGCCGGTCATCGCGTTGGCGATGATGATGTCGTCAATTTCTGACATCATTCAGATCGGCTACTTCAAGATGACCCACGGCAAGCGCGTCTTTAAGATGGCCCCGCTGCATCATCACTTTGAGCTGTCGGGCATGCCGGAGACCAAGGTCGTGGCGATGTACATGATCGTAACCGCTGTGCTGTGCCTGATGGCGCTGCTGGCATTTATGGCGTAGGCGGCGAATATAAAGTAATGCGGACGAGCGTGGCGCGCGGTATCCCTCGCGCGCGGCGTTCCTCCCCCTAGGCAGTCATCCTTCGGTTGCGGCCTCGCGAAGGCCGCGATGGAGGCGTCGCTGAGGTGGGCGACCGATTTGTGTTTCCTCGAAAGGAGGCTGTTTCACGATGACAGACAAGCGCGTACTCGTGGTGGGCTTGGCTCGAAGCGGCATCGCTGTGGCGAGGCTGCTTCTTGCGCATGGAGCCCAGGTGCGCATCAATGATATGAAGACCGAGGCGGAGTTGGGCGCCGCGCTGGACCCGCTGCGCGGGCTTGATGGCGTGGAATGGCGCTTGGGCGAGCCTGCGGACTCATGCCTGGAGGGCTGTGACATGCTGTTGATCAGCCCCGGCGTACCCATTGACCATCCGGCGGTGCTGAAAGCCCATGCGTTGGGCATCGAAGTGACCGGTGAGCTCGAGATGGCGTTGCGGCTGTCATTGGGCAAGCTGATCGCCATCACCGGCACAAATGGCAAGACCACGACCACCACGCTGGTGGGCGAGATCATGAAGAACGCGGGCAAGCTCACCCATGTGGTGGGCAACATCGGCGCGCCGGTGTCGGCGATCGCCGGCGAAACGCGGCCCGATGATGTGATCGTATGCGAGGTGTCGTCGTTCCAGCTGGAAACGGTGCGCGACTTTAAGCCCAACATCAGCGCCATCCTCAACATCACAGAAGATCACCTTTACCGCCACAGGACCATGGACAATTACATTGCTCACAAGGCGCGGGTGTTCATGAATCAGGGCGAGGGCGACAGCATCGTGCTCAATTATGATGACGAGACATTGCGCGCCATGCAGACGCCCACGAAAGCGCAAAAGGTGTGGTTTGGCCGTGCACAGCAGCCTCCATTCGGCGCGTTCGTGTCGGAGGGACAGGTCGTGTATGGAGCGAAAGACGACCACCGCCCCGTATGCGCGGTCTCAGAGATCGGCATCAAGGGCGGGCACAACCTGGAGAATGCGCTGGCGGCCACGGCCATCTGCATGGCCTTCGGCATACCGGCGGCGGTGATCCGGCATACGTTGCGCCAATTCGGCGGGGTCGAGCATCGGCTGGAGTTTGTGCGGGAGTTGGACGGCGTGAACTACATCAACGACTCCAAGGGCACCAATGTGGATTCGACCCTGAAGGCCATCGAGGCGATGGACCGCGACACGGTGATCATGCTGGGCGGCCAGAACAAGGACGCGGATTTCACGCGGTTGGGCGAAGCTGTCGCGCAAGCGAAGAGGATCAAGGGCATTGTGCTCCTGGGCGAGACGGAGGATGAGCTGGCGCGGGTGCTGGAGTTGGCCGGAGTGAAGGACTATCTCCGGTCTGGATATGACATGGACGCGGCCATCGCCAATGCGCGCAGTTTGGCCGAACCGGGCTGGAATGTGCTGCTGAGTCCGGCTTGCAAAAGCTTTGACATGTTTGCGGATTATGAGGAACGCGGGCGCGTGTTCAAGGAAAAGGTACACGCGCTGTGATGCAGGCGCCCGTTCGCGGGGCCAATGAGAAAGCCGCGCAGGTGATTCACCGTGGCGCGGACTGGTATACGAGGGGCTTTTTCGTTTCTTTTCTGGCGCTGCTGGCGGCGGGCGTGATCGTGCTGTACGCCGCCAGCTTCTATAACGCGCAGGATCAGTCGGGCAGCGCTCTGGCGGAGGTCTCCAGCCAGTTACTGGGGATCGCGCTTGGCGGCGCCGCGATGGTGCTGTTGTCGCGCATCGACTACCACATCCTGCGAAAACCCGCCATCGCGGGCGGTCTGGTGCTGATCAGCCTGGTGTTGCTGGGCTTGGTGGCGGTGCCGGGCATTGGGCGGTTGGTGAACGGCTCGCGGCGCTGGCTGCGCATTGGGCCGGTTGGGTTTCAGCCCTCAGAGCTGGCGAAATACGCGATGATCCTGTTTATGGCGCGCCAATTGAGCCGAAAAGAACTGCATATTCATCGATTTTGGACGGGGATCGTGCCGCTTTTGATCGCGCCGGGCGCGATGTTTTTGCTGATCCTGATGCAGCCCAACCTCTCCACCGCGGGTTCGGTGGTGATCGTCGCTGCCGTGATGATCATGATTGCAGGCGCGCGCTGGGGTCATTTGGCGCTACTGGGCATGGGCGGCATGGCACTGGGCACGTTCTACGCGCTGTCGGAGCCGTACAGGCGCGCGCGGCTGATGTCGTTTCGGGATCCGTTCGCGAAGCTGAGTGATGAGGGTTATCAGTTGGCGCAATCCTTGCTGGCGTTCGGATCGGGCGGCGTGTTTGGGATGGGCGTGGGGCAGGGGCGGCAGAAGTTTGCGTTTTTGCCGTATCCGGAGAGCGATTTCATCTTCGCGGTGGTCGGGGAGGACCTTGGGTTGGTCGGCTGCGTGTTGATCCTGTTCCTGTTTGGATGCTTTCTGTTCTTTGGGCTGCGGATCGCGCTGTCTTGCGAAGACCGGTTCGGAAGCCTGCTGGCGGGCGGCATCATCTGTATGGTGGGGGTTCAAACGGTGATGAATGTTGCAGTGGTGATCGGGCTGATGCCCACGACGGGCTTGCCGCTGCCGTTCTTCAGCGCAGGCGGCACATCCATCAGCGTGATCATGGCCGCGGTGGGGATCGTGATGAACGTGGCGCGGCAGACAAAGCGGTCCGGTTAGCGAAGGCTCGCGCGCCAAATATGCTACAGCCCGTCCCCTTTGCGAAAAGTTCACTTTTGTTGGCACTGACCCGGTTCGCAGGCATAGGATGTAAGTGTGGCTGCGGAATATTGGAGGTGTGCCAATTGGAGGTACTTCGCATTCTGGGCGGCAACCGGCTGAAGGGCACCATGCGTCCGCGCGCGGCAAAGAACGCCGTGCTCCCGATTTTGGCTGCAGCGGTGATGGCGGATGGGCCGATTGTGCTAGAGGGCTGTCCGCGACTGCTGGACACGCTGAATATGCTGGACATCCTGCGTACGCTCGGCGTTTCCTGTGTCTGGCAAGGTTCGGATATCCTGTTGGACGCGACGGGCGCGTACAACCACGAAATGCCAGGCGACCTGTCGCGGCAACTCCGCAGTTCCATCTTTATGATGGGTCCATTGTTGGGACGGTTCGGCAAGGCGGCAGTTACATATCCGGGCGGGTGCGAAATCGGGCTGAGGCCCATAGATCTGCACCTGAAGAGCCTGCGCGCGCTGGGCGTTGTGATCCGCGAGGAGCATGGCATGATCTATTGCGATGGCAGCAACTTGCGCGGTGCGGAGATCACGCTGGATTTCCCGTCAGTGGGCGCGACGGAAAACGCGATGATGACTGCCGTGCTGGCAAAGGGAACGACCACCATCCACAATCCTGCGAGGGAGCCTGAAATCTGGGACCTTCAGACATTCCTCAAC
>JAVBTW010000013.1:0-11248 GCA_031555975.1 Eubacteriales bacterium | reverse complement strand
AGTTGTTCATCCACACGCGGGCAAACAGTGTGCTGAAGGGCTTTGGGATTCTGTTGATTTTAACCTGGTTCTCCGAAGTATTCCAATTGAACGCCATGAACTGGATATTGCTGCAAATCATCAACACCGGCGCGGTGCTGCTGGTGGTGCTGTTCCAACCGGAACTGAGACGAGGGCTCGACAAAATCGGGCGTTCGCGGTTCTGGACCGCGCTGTTCGAGGGCGGCCAAGAAGAAAAAGAAGCGCAGAAGGACGCGCAGGAACTGGCAGCGGCGCTCTCCAGCCTCTCAAAGCGCAAGGTCGGCGCGCTGGTGGTGCTCGAACAAGACACGGGCCTTGACGATGTGTGCCAGACCGGCACACGCATCGACGCCGAGATCTCGGCCCCACTGATCGAGAACGTATTTGAGCCGAACACGCCGCTGCACGACGGCGCGATGATCATCCGAAAGCGACGCATCGTGGCCGCCGCTTGCATCCTGCCACTTTCGGACGACCAGTCCATCAGCCGTGAACTGGGCACCCGTCACCGTGCAGCGTTGGGCACGTCCGAATCCACCGATGCCATCACACTGATCGTGTCGGAGGAGACGGGCATCATCTCCATGGCCCGCGACGGGCGGCTGACGCGCCATCTGGACCAGAAGGCGCTGGCGCAGCTGTTCGAAGGCCTGTTCCTGCCCAAGGATGCACAGTCCATCAAGTCTGTGCTGCAGAAGCGGAAGGAGGCGCTGCGCCGTGAAGAAAAGTGATCTGAATCAAATGGCGCGCGACATGGGCCTCGCCATCTGGCGCAGCGTAGCGCACAATTTCTGGTACAAGGCGATGTCGGTGCTGATCGCCGTGATCCTGTGGAGCTATGTCATCTCATCAAACCCTGCGATCACCCGGGCCAAGATCCTGGACGTGGACATTCGACTCACGGGTGAGTCCTCGTTCAAGAACCAGAACTTCGCGCTGGTCACCGACGTGACCGCGTCTGTGCCCACGGCCCAGGTGCGGGTGGAAGTGCCGCAGCAGAGTTATCAGGCGGTTACGACGCAAAATGTGACCGCGGACCTGGATCTGAGCCAGGTCCGGACCACCGGCAAACAGACAGTAAAGCTCAAAGGGACATCGGTGCTGGGCACGGCCGTGTCCTGTTCGCCAGACAGCATCGAAATCGAAGTGGACAAAAAGGCCGTACGTGACGTGCCGGTGAATCCAAAAGAGGTCAACGCGCAGAAGGACAAATTCTGGTACCATGTCAAGCGCACCAACCCGAGCTATATCAACGTCACCGGCCCCGCCTCAGTGGTGGAGCGCATCGCCTCAGCTGAGGTCACATTGGACTATGCCAAACAGACCCGGTCCCAATCGGTCGCTTTCGCACCCGTTTTCCTGGACGCGGACGGCAACGAGGTGTTGGGCAACTTTACGCCATCCACCAGCACCGTGACCGTGGACTTTGAAATCTATCCGACAAAGGTGCTGCCGGTCACGGCGGACATCGACGCGCTGCTGTCGGGTGAACTGCCCAGCGGCTATGAAATCGACGGCATCACCGCGTCGCCCAATGTCATCACCGTCGCAGCCGAACAGGCACTTCTGGACAGCCTGACAGAAGTGCAGTTGCGGCCAGTCAACGTGGAGCAAGCCACGCAGTCGTTCAACCGGCTCACGGCGGTGAGCAAGCTGGAGGGCGTCAAGAACTATTCGACTGAAAACGTCAATGTCAAGGTAGACATCATCGAGCAATCGATGGACAAGGAATTCAGCGACCAAACCGTGAAGTTGACGGGCCTTGATGAGTCGCGCTTCACTGTGAAATGGGGCAACCCCAGCGTCTATGTGACGATAAACGACGTGTATTCCGTGGTCAGCAGGATCACCAAGAATGACCTGCGCATCACCGTGGACCTGAGCCAGATCACGTCGCCCGGCTCTTACCAGATCCCCATCCGTGTGCGCGTGGACAATTATCCCGAGCTGGCCTACTCCGTCGAGCCCCAGGTCGCCACCGTGACGGTCTCAGCCATCGAATAGTGCTCAGGCCACCCCATCAACACAATCCGCGCATAAGCGCGAGCCAGGAAGGGTATCATCAACATGGGTCAAAACACATACGCCGAATGGTTTATCAACACGATGCTGGGCTGGATCCGTTGGGTCGCCAACGGCATCGCGGGTATGTTTCAATCGAGCAACGCCCACGGCAGCTCCACAGGCGGCGACATTTTCCGCTGGTTTTCCGACAACTGGATCACGCTGCTGATCGTGTTGGTCGTGTTTGGCGTATTGATGGACTGGGTCATCTGGATGATTCGTTGGCGTCCGTACTGGCTGTGGTTTCGGAAAAAGCGCGTACTGCTGGACGACGACATCGACGCCATTCTCAGCGATGAAGAATTGATGAAGAAATTCGCGCCGCCTCAAAAAGCGCGGCCTCACTTCTCATCGTCCCAACTGGGCCGAGGCGGTCGGCCCATCCCCAAAGATGAGCTGACTGCAAACCTCTACGACCCGCAAGAGTTCGATCCGGACTATGATGAGGAGTTTGACGTGCCAGACATTGAGGACCCCTACGATGGCGCGGACCCCATCGAATACGACACGCGCGTGCGCGTCACATACGACGACGAAGACGATGACGAGTATGATGACATCGATCCGGAGACCGCAGAGTTCACACCAGAAGAAAGCGAAGAGGACTACGAGAAAGAACAGCCCTTTGACCAGCTCTATAGCGAGACCTACAATGTCGTGCCCATGCGGGACGAGGACGAGGTTGAAGTAGCCAACGAGGACGAGGACCCGGACATCAGCTTTCTCGAGGCTGACGACGCGATCGAACATAAAAGGCGGCGCGGCAGCAGCCATGCCAAAAGGCCCGGTCTTTTCGCGCGAATCCGCAATGGAAAGCACAAAGGCGATGATGAAGACCCGTTCAGCGTGGACGACGCGGACTTTTATGACCCCGACGACGAGGCGGACTTCCTGCAGCGCCTGCAGCAAGCGCCGCCGGTCACAGTGGATGACGACGGATTCAGCGCCTTATACCCGGATCACAAAGCCGAAACCAGCGAATCGCTGACCGGTGACGACTGGCGCACCGGCTACAGCGTTTACAACTCCACCGTCGAACCTCCGGCCCCCAGCCGGCGTGTGCGGCGGCAACGCAGGGAGCAACACAATGATGACGACGAATAATCCCTACAATCCCTGGTCGCAGGGTCGCCGCATCAAGGCCATTGTCGGCCACTATGGCAGCGGCAAGACCGAAATCGCACTGGGTCTGGCCCTCAGCGCGCGAACCCACGGCCATCCGTCCGCCATCGTGGACATGGACATCGTAAACCCTTTTTTTCGCACCGCTGAACAACATGAGCTGCTGGCGAAGAGCGGCGTCGAGCTGATTCATCCGCCCTACGCGCTCACCGGCGTCGATCTGCCGGTGCTGCCCGCAGAGGTGAACCGGGTGTTCGCAAACAAGGAGCTCAAAGTCGTGCTGGACGTCGGCGGTGACGATGCCGGCGCCGCGGCGCTGGGCGGTTACAAGCGGTTCTTTGACCAAGAGCCCTGCGACCTGTACTATGTTGTAAACCTGTACAGGCCCTTTTCGGAAACGGCAGACCAGATCGAGGCGATGCTCTCCCGCATCGCCGCACGTGCCAGGATGAAGCCCACCGGACTGATCAACAACGCGAACCTGGCAGGCGAGACGCGGCCTGAGGACGTGTTGCGCTGCCAGGAGGTGCTGCTGGACGTGTCGCGCCGATGCTCTGTGCCCATCATCATGGTCTCCGGGCTGGCATCGGTGCTTAATGGATTGCCCGCAGATTTGGACTGTCCGCGTTTCCCGATCGAGCGCCGCCTGGTGCCGGAATGGATGGACGCATGACAAATGCGCTGCAGCACACGCTGGTGCTAAACCTGCCTACCACGTTCACGGTGCTGTTCCTGTTGCTGATGGCCGGGGCGCTGTGGCGATTTTTCGCGCCAGCGTCAGGTGAAATGTCAACCAAACCGAAAGCGCTGGTCCCGCTGCGGGATCTGGCGCTTTATGTGTTGGGCTGGGCGGTGCTGTCCAGGCTGCTCGTTCTGGTGATCGCCTACATCGCGTCTGGCTTTGACCTGCCCCATGTATTGAACGCAGACCACTGGACCCGCTGGGACGCAGACCATTACCTCGGCATCGCCGACAACTGGTACGTCAACGAGGGCGACTCGCGCTTCCATATTGTGTTCTATCCTTTGTATCCGCTGTTGGTGATGGGCGCAAAGTGGCTTTTTCTGGGCCGAACGGAGCTTGCGGCGTACGCAGTATCAAACATGTGCTTCTTTGGATGTTGCTGCGCGCTGTATCGGCTGGTTGAGATGGAGCAGGGCAACACAGCCGCGCGGCGGGCAGTGCGCTTGCTGTGCCTCTGCCCGATGACGGTGTTCTACTCCCTGCCCTACTCTGAGTCGCTGTTCCTGCTGCTGACGCTGCTTTCCGTGCTCACGGCGAGACAGGGGCGAATGGGTTGGGCCCTCTTTCTGGGCGCGCTGGCGGCGACAACGCGCATGCTTGGCCTGCTGTGTGCCGTGCCCGTGTTTTACGAGTACTGGCGCAAAGCGCAGAGGCAGGATGGCCGGTTCGATTGGCGCCAAGCGATCCGGGGCTTTTTCATGACCTGTCTGATCGCTCTGGGTTTCGCCGCCTATCTGTGCTTGAACAGGCACATTACCGGTGATTGGCTGCGGTTTTTGACGTATCAGCGCGAGCACTGGAATCAAACCTTTGGCTCCCTTGGCAATTCGGTGCGGTACACGCTGCTCAATCTGTTCGAGGGGACGGACGAAGCCGCGCAACACGGGGTGTGGCTGCCACAGATCGTCTCCATGGCGCTGGTCATGCTGGCACTGGGCCTCTGTTGGCGCAAGGCGCACCCTGGCGACAACGCGTATGCGGTGCTCTATTTCTATGTCGCGCTGGCGCCAACATGGCTGCTGAGCGGGGCCCGATATCTGGGTGCGATGTATGCGCTGTACCCAATTCTGGCGCACCTGACGCAAAAAAAACGGTACGAAGCGCTGGTCATGGCGTCAATGATCATCGGATTGGTGTACTGCACGGTGCAGTATGCGGTCGCGGGAACGATGTTTTAGCAGCGCACACCCTCGTCACTTCATCGGCTCAAAATCGCCGATCGCGCCCAAGTGCTTCCCGATTGAATGATAGTCTCCCGAGTACACCACTGGATCCAACTTGGTCAGGTCGATGTGCTCCAAATCGATGCCCATGTCGGCGACCTGCACATTCTTCACGGGACAAATGTATGTGTCTGTGTCGCCAAACGACGCCAACTTCACGGCCTCACACTCATACACCCACCGACTGGCATCCAGCGTCGGCACTTTTACCACGGCGCCTTCACCCACGCCATACGGGTATGACTGCTTCGGACCTTCAATACCTGTGCGCAGGCCCAAGAAGTCCAGCAGTTCCAACATGTCGCAGCTCACCAGGTTGGCCGAAAGCCGGGGGTTGATCTGTAGATTCTGTTTTGTCTTTTTCACGCCGTTCATGCTGATGACGAGCATATAGCCTGAAGTTTCGTCCCATGTCACCGACACCCACGTAATCGGCGCAAAGTTCGCCACGCCCTGCCCGTCATAGGTGCCAATCAGAAATGTCGGCTGTACGCACATGGACTGGGTATTCATCGTGTTGATCCGCTTCATGCCTATACCTCCTCAATCTCAAACCATTCCTTGACGATCGTCGTCCTCGTCCACAGAACTGACCAGGATGTCGCGGTCTTTTGCGCCTGGCCTCCTGATGTGTCTTTAGCCCTCTCGGTCATGGCTCCATTCCCTCCAGATTGTCAACGATGACCGGGAGATCCTTCGCAGGGGTTCAGGATGACAAAAAAAGCGGGGAGCTTATCATGAGCATGCCATCATCGCCATGCGTTTTTCATTCATGTGTTGACCCTGCCCTTTGATTACTCAAACACCCGCTCCGCATAAAGCCTCGCCTCCAGGATCAGGTGCCCGATGTTCCCATGCCCGCCGAACCGCGAGGTGTCGAAGAAATCCGCGTCCGCCGGGACCCAGACCAGCTCATTTTCCTCCCCAAACACCTCGACATCCCGCCTCAACCGCCCGGCATACATCTCCAGTACGGCGTTTGACAGCAAATACTCCGACCGAATCACACAGGCCAGCTGAATGTCCCCTTGGGTAATCCCCGTCTCCTCCCAGAGTTCGCGGTAGGCCGCGTCCTGTCCATCCTCCCCCGGCTCAATATGACCGCCGACAAGATGCAGCAGCCCCTGGAACGGAGGCTTTCTGCGGCGGCAGGTCAGGATGCGGGACATATCGGGGGAATAGACGAGGATGATGTTGACGTTGGTCATGATGGGGATCACGCTCCTTTGCATAGGGCTGAGACGACGCTCGAGGCGCTCCCGCGTTGTCAACCTGAGCGTAGCGAAGGACCTCCCCTGCGTGAGCAGACGTCACCGTATCGTAAACGGTGCCTCACTGTGGGGAGGTCCTTCGCTGCGCTCAGGTTGACTACGGCGGGAAGCCGAGGCGTCAACTTGGTACCGCGTTTACTTCTTGAAGCTCTCCTCAATTGCCACGGCCACAGCCACGGTCGCGCCGACCATGGGGTTGTTGCCCATGCCGATCAGGCCCATCATCTCGACATGCGCCGGGACGGACGACGAGCCAGCGAACTGCGCGTCTGAGTGCCTGCGGCCCATGGTGTCGGTCATGCCATAGCTGGCGGGGCCGGCTGCCATGTTGTCGGGATGCAGGGTGCGGCCCGTGCCGCCGCCGCTTGCGACGGAAAAATACTTCTTGCCCTTGTCGTTGCACTCTTTTTTGTAGGTGCCCGCGACCGGATGCTGGAAGCGGGTGGGATTGGTTGAGTTGCCGGTGATGGACACGTCCACATCCTCGCTGTGCATGATGGCCACGCCTTCGCGCACATCGTCCGCGCCGTAGCAGCGAACCTTTGCCTTGTCGCCGTTCGAGTACGCCTTCTCAGAGACCGTCTTCAGCTCACCGGTGTAGTAGTCATACTGGGTCTGCACGTAGGTGAAGCCGTTGATGCGGCTGATGATCATGGCTGCGTCTTTCCCCAGCCCGTTCAGGATCACGCGCAGCGGCTCCTTGCGGACCTTGTTGGCGGTGCGGGCGATGCCAATGGCGCCTTCGGCTGCGGCAAAGCTCTCATGGCCAGCCAGGAAGCAGAAGCACCGGGTCTGCTCGCGCAGCAGCATGGCGGCCAGATTGCCGTGGCCCAGGCCGACTTGACGCTGGTCGGCAACGGAGCCGGGGATGCAAAACGCCTGCAAGCCCTCGCCTATCGCCTCGGCGGCGTCTGCAGCGGCCTTCAAATCCTTCTTCAGCGCGATGGCCGCGCCCAAGGTGTATGCCCAGATGGCGTTTTCAAACGCGATCGGCTGGATGCCGCGCACGATGGCGTCCACATCGACGCCCTTGCTCAGCGTGTATTCCTTCACAGCCTCGAAATCCGCGAAGCCCAGGGACTTCAGCACGGGCTGCAGCTTGTCAATGCGCCTCTCAGATCCTTCAAAACGGATCATTGCTCGGTTCCCCCTCTCTTATTGCTTGCGCGGGTCGATGTGCTTGGGCGCTTCTGCGTAGCGGCCGTAGGTGCCCAGGTTCTTCTCATAGGCCTCATTGGGCGTCATGCCCTTTTTGATGGCGTCCATCATCTTGCCCAGGGACAGGAACTGATAGCCGCACACCTGGTCGTCCTCGTCCAGGGCGATGGAGGTCACATAGCCTTCGGCCATCTCCAGGTAGCGGACGCCCTTCTGCTTGGTGCCGTACATGGTGCCCACCTGGCTGCGCAGGCCCTTGCCCAGGTCTTCCAGGCCCGCGCCGATCGGCAGGCCGTCGTCGGAAAACGCGGACTGTGTGCGGCCGTACACGATCTGCAGGAACAGCTCGCGCATGGCGGTGTTGATGGCGTCGCACACCAGGTCGGTATTCAATGCTTCGAGGATCGTCTTGCCGGGCAAGATCTCAGCCGACATGGCGGCGGAGTGGGTCATGCCGGAGCAGCCGATGGTCTCGATCAGCGCCTCTTCGATGATGCCGTTTTTCACGTTCAAGGTCAGCTTGCATGTGCCCTGTTGCGGGGCGCACCAGCCGACACCGTGGGTAAGGCCGGAGATGTCCTTGACCTCTTTGGCTTGTACCCATTTGCCCTCCTCGGGAATCGGGGCGGGACCGTGGTTCGGACCCTTCGCCACGCAGATCATCTGCTCCACTTCATGTGAATATTGCATGGTACTTCCTCCCTATCTGGATTATCCCCTTCATTATAGCACACATTCCGACCTCGCGCATTTTTTAGCAAAGATTTTATGGTGGGTTAGTTAATGCTAATAAGCATCATGCAGATCGTCCGAAGGCCGTTTGGGGCGTGACATCCTTCTTGACACCGGGCACGCCCTGATGTATACTACCTTCAGAATTCACTGTGCGAAGGGGGTTGTGTATATCATGACAGCCCGCAAGTTGGTTTATCCGTAAACCTTCATACGCGGGCGCAATGGCAACGAACGAATTGGGGCAAAATGAGGCCCCGAGCGTTGCTGTGCGCCGCACAACGGAACCTTTCGCGATACGGCGCACATGCGCGCGTGGACGCGGCGAAGGAGCCGCGATCCCACGCGCTTTTTCTTTTGAACTGACGGTCCTGATGATGAGGAGGCATTGCCCATTGATCAACCTGGCTGATTACGGCTACCACCCCGAAAACCATCCCCTTGACGGCTTGACCCCGTGCCGCATCACGGCCATCCATCGCGAGCGCTCCATCGCCATTTGTCCGCATGGCGAGATCGGCTGCCAGCTGTCCGGTTCGTTCCAGCAACGCGTCTTGGCAAGGGCGGATCTGCCCGCTGTGGGCGACTTCGCGCTGGTCCGCCACAACCCACAGGGTGACAGCCTGATCGAGCGCATCCTGCCACGCACTTCGCAGTTTTCACGGCTGGACAGCCTCGGATCCCACGCGTCCAGATACCAGACCCTGTCTTTCGAGCAGGTCGTCGCATCCAACTTCGACTATGTGTTTATCATGAGCTCGCTGAACAAGGATTTCAACCTCAAGCGCATCGCACGTTACCTTATCGAAGCGTACAACAGCGGCGCGACGCCAGTGATCGTGCTGACCAAGGCGGACCTGTGCGACAGCCCCGCCGACTATCTGCTGAGGACCGAGGCCGAAGCGCCTGGCGTACCAGTGATCGCGCTGTCCAGTCACACGGGCGGCGGGATGGACCAGCTTGCGTCTTACGTCGCGCCGGGAAAGACGCTGGTTTTCTTGGGCATGAGCGGTGTCGGCAAATCCAGCCTACTGAATGCCCTCTACGGCGATGAAGTGATGAAGGTCAAGGCCATTCGCGAGGACGATGCACGCGGCCGCCACACCACCACCCACCGCGAGCTGGTCATGCTGCCCTCCGGCGCCATGATCATCGATACGCCAGGCATGCGGGAACTGGGGCTGTGGGATGCCGAAGCGGGGCTGGGCGAGGCGTTTTCCGACGTGGAGGCGCTGATCGCCCTGTGCCGGTTCTCCGACTGTGGCCATGGCAACGAACCCGGATGCGCGGTGCGCGCGGCGCTGACCGACGGACGATTGAGCCAGAGGCGCTGGGACACCTACGTCCAGCAACGGAAGGAACTGGCCTACGCCATGGATCGCACCAAGTACATCCGCGACCGATCGGAGAAGTTCAGGCAACTCAGCCGATGGTCGCGCCAGACCACAAACCCGAAGCGATAGCATGGGAGGGGCAAGTCACAGCGCCTCCCCGCTCAGGATGACCACGTCGGGGCGCGTCAGGTGACTCGAACACCGCGCTCACTCCTCATACCAAACCCGCATCAACGTCAGCCCGTGGGCGGGTGCGGTGATCCCCAATTGTAAACGATCCTTTGCTTCAATCGCCCGCTGGATCGCACCGTGCGCAATCTTGCCGGTGCCCACGCCAATCAGCGTCCCCGCGATGATGCGAACCATGTTGTACAAAAAACCATTGCCCTCGACGGTGAGCGTGACCAGCTCGCCGTCTTTATCCATGTCCGCACGGTAGACCGTGCGCACGGTGTCCTTCACGATCGACCCGGCGGAGGCGAAGGCCGCAAAGTCGTGGGTACCGATGAGTGCGCGCGCTTCGTCCCGCATGAGGCCAATGTCCAACGGGTAGATGACATGGGCGCGCTGGTTGCGATACAGGGCACTGGCGTGAGGCGCCATATGGATCTGGTAGCGGTACTGTTTTTTTTTCGCACCGAACCGGGCATGAAAACCTTCCGGCGCGAGGCCGGATTCGCGCACACGAATGTCGGCCGGTAGCATAGTATTGAGCGCGAAGGCGAACTTTTCCGGCGGTATGCGCGATGCCGTGTCGAAGTGTGCTGCGAGGCCCTGCGCGTGAACACCCGCGTCGGTGCGGCTGGAGCCTGTAACGGAGGTTTTCGTGCCGACGAGGCGTTCGAGCGTGTCCTCAACCACCTGCTGCACAGAGATGGCGTTGATCTGCCGCTGCCAACCTGCGTAGTCGGTACCATCGTATTCGAGGATCAGTTTGATGCGGGGCATGAATGGGCCTCCTTATCCGATTCGTCGAAAATGTACGTTCCGCCGCCCCTCTCCCCGTGGTCATCCTGAGCGCAGCGAAGGATCTTCCTGTCATCGAGAGGAAGATCCTTCGCTGCGCTCAGAATGACGATGGGAGGGATGGTGAAAGGGTGGTCGGCTCACCACGGCAACAGCATCCCCACGACCCCAAGCGCCACCACGCATACCGTAGCAATCGCAGCCAACCGATGAAAACGCAGCACCTTCAGCCGCGTCCGGTTCGCGCCGCCGCGATAACACCTGGCTTCCATCGCCAAGGCCAGTTCGTCCGCACGTCGAAAAGCGCTCACAAACAGCGGCACCAGCAGCGGAAGCATGGCCTTCGCCCGGGCCATGAGATTGCCCGATTCAAAGTCCGCTCCGCGCGCCATCTGCGCCTTCATGATCTTATCGGCCTCCTCCAGTAGCGTGGGAATAAAGCGCAGCGCGATGGACATCATCATCGCCAGCTCATGGGCCGGAAAGCCTATCTTGGCGAGCGGCTTCATCAACGATTCCATGCCGTCCGTCAGCTCGATGGGCGACGTGGTGAGTGTGAGCAACTGCGTCGTCAGCACCAGCAGCACCAGTCGGATCGCCAGATACGTGGCC
>JAVBTW010000206.1:0-4919 GCA_031555975.1 Eubacteriales bacterium | reverse complement strand
GCCGCCTTCAAAGAACCGATACGCGAGCCGCGCCCGGGCCAGCCGGTACGACTCCGGCAGCGCATCCGCGTCCGTGACCATCAGCCCTGCGGCACAGCTGAGCGAAACTTTGACGGCGGCGAGCACCTCAGACTGAAGCTGACCAAAGCAGAGGGGCAGGCATTCGGGCACGCGATCCGACCGCAACTGCATCAGCAGCGCCGCGTCTGTTCGGCTGACCAGCACCGCGTCCGCGCGAATCCCCTCCGCCTTCAGCAACTCGACGGGTCGAGACAGCATCAACGCCCCCGCGCCACCGTCCACATCGCCCTCGTCCAAGCTCAGTATGCACACAATATAGTACGGCCCGCAAAGCTCAATCCCGATCTGATGCAGCGCCGACGATTCGACGCCGGACTGCCAGTCCGTGATCAACTGCAGCAGCAGCGCATCGCGCACCAACGGCATGGCGGCCATCGATTCACGCTCCAGCTCCGCTCGCCTTGCGAACTGACTTTTGATGTAGTCCGCCTCGTCCCCGGCGCGCGTACCACGGATAAATCCCCCGCTGGCCAGCGTGTGCGCGACAGGCCGGTACGCCCTGGCGGATGACCACATCGCAACCAGCAACCCCAGCGCCAGCAAGATCAGCGACGCCAGCGCGGTGACCAGCAACGAATGCATCATCCGCGCCTGCACAGCAGCATAGGGCTGAACACTGACCGCCGTCCACCCAAGCCGAGACACGCGCGCGTACGCCACCAGACAGCGCCGACCCTCCACATCCATGATCTGATAGCCCGGTTCATCGGCCGTCATGGCGCGCTGCAGGTGGTTCTGACTTGACAGGTTTTGAAAAACCCGAGACGGATCCGAGTGGGTCAGCGCGATGCCGCCTGAGTCCAACAACGCGAAGGCGCCTGACGCGCCGTCCACACGGCTCATCAGCGAGCCGATGTATTCCGGGCGCACCCCGATCACCACGGCGCCAAAATCCTCATTGTCGGAGGACAGCTCGCTGTATCCGACAAACCCAAGCACCTTTTCCCGTACACCGGTCTGCCCGCTGGCGTCAATCGCAAACGGCATCATCGACGCCGCACGGTCGATATAGGAGGATGAGATCTGGTGGTACAGCATCTGTTCATCCGACCTGCCCAGGTCGCAGGTGGCATAGACGCGCCCCGCGCGCCCGTTGGCGATCAGTATGCAGTGTACATACGATTGCACGGACCGGTTAAACTGCATCACCCGGCTTGCGCGGTACAGTTCCAGCGGCTTGACTGGATTTCGGAACATGCTGGCGACCACATTGGCATCGCTGATCAATTGGCGGCTCAGCGCGGTGGTGCGCGATTGCAGATCGTCCAGCACGTAGGCGACCTGCGCCATCGACGAGGCCGCCATGCGCCCCAGCTCCGCCTCCATGTCTCCGGAAAACGTGGCATACAAAACCAAAGCCAGCGAGAGCGTGGTCACGGCGAGAATCAAGGCCAGCCCTGCCGCCATGTTGCGGTAGATCTTGTACTGCCTCAGCATGTGAATCCATTTCATCGACGTCACACCGCCCGACGCTACATTATTCGCAGGAAAACCACACAGACAGGACAGGTTGGCGCAGTAAGTATATCATTACTTGGGCCGAATGGCAAATCCACATCGTAAATTGTGTAAATCAAGCGTAAAACCTGCTTCATGGTGACCTGCAAGCGGTTTAAAATCCTGTCATCGCCCGAAATGTGCTGTGTTTGAAGTTGCAGGGCCAACGCAAATCAGGTAATATCATTGTTAAGGGGGGTGGCACCCATGGGCAACCTGAAGCTGGTCCGCGACATCCGGCGCAACCCGTTTAGCTATCTGTTGATCCTGCCGGCCGCGCTGTTCGCGCTGATCTTCGGATACCTAACCATGCCTTACATCGTAATCGCATTCAAAGATTACAACTTCCAGCAGGGCATTTGGGGTTCGCCATTCGTGGGCCTGAAGAACTTTCGGTTCTTTTTCGGCTCCAACCGCGCGGGCCTGGTGACGTTCAACACGATCATTCTGAACGTGCTGTCCATCGGGTTTGGCACAGCGCTGGCGGTGCTTGTGGCCCTATTGATGAACGAAGTGGCAAAATCCGCGTTCCTGAAGATCTCCCAATCGGTGCTGATCTTCCCAAACTTTCTGTCCTGGGTCATCGTGAGTTACATCGTGTTCGCCATCTTTTCTTCCGAGCGCGGTCTTTTCAATGTGATCCTGCGCGGACTGGGCATGAAGGGCGTCAGTTGGTATTCCTCGCCGCAATACTGGCGCGGCATCCTGACTGTGATCAAGGTCTGGAAAACGTTCGGCATCAACTCTGTGATCTTCCTGGCGGCCATCACGGCCATCGACGAGGGGCTGTATGAGGCCGCGCGGATCGACGGTGCGAACCGGTTCCAGCAGATGCTGCGGATCACGTTGCCGCTGCTGCTGCCCACGGTCTGCATCATGACGCTGATGAGCGTCGGCAAGATCTTTTATGGCGATTTCCAAATGATGTACACCATCGTGGGCGACAACGGACTGCTGATGCCCGTTACGGACGTGATCGACACGTACGTATACCGCGCGCTTCGGACTACTGGCGACCCGTCAGGCGCGATGGCCGTGGGATTGTATCAGGCGGCGGTGGGCTTTGTGTTGGTGTTTTCCAGCAACATGCTGGTGCGCAGGATGTTTCCCGACGGCGCGCTGTTTTGAAGAAGGGAGTGCACAGCTCATGACAAACGCGCAATCAGCCCCTCGGACCGCGGGTGGGCGGCATGTGAAACCCGGTCAGGTGGCCATCTATCTGGCGTTGGCGCTGTTGGCGCTTGCCTGTGTGCTGCCGATGCTGTTGGTGTTGATGATCTCGGTGACGGACGAGGTCGCGCTGGCCCAGAACGGCTACACCTTCTTCCCGTCCCAGTTTTCGCTGGACGCCTACCGGACGCTGTTTTTCGGCAGTTCCACAATCGGCCAGAGCTACCTGGTCTCCATCGCAGTGACGCTGGTGGGGACGCTGCTGGCCACGCTGATCACCGCAGCCGCCGGTTTCGCGCTCTGCAATCATCAACTGGAATGCAGGAACGCGCTGTCGCTGTATTTCTTCATCACAATGGTGTTCAACGCGGGCCTCGTGCCCTGGTACATGATGTGCCGCGCGCTGGGGCTGATCAACAACTTCTTTTCACTGATCGTGCCAAACCTGTTGTTTTCGCCGTTCAACCTGTTTCTGTGCCGCAATTTTATGCGCGGGATCCCCGACTCGTTGATGGAATCGGCACGCATCGATGGCGCGAATGACCTGATCATCTGCTTCCGGATTTATTTCCCACTCAGCAAGCCCGTGCTGGCCACGGTGGCACTGTTTTATGGCATCGGCTACTGGAACGACTGGTTCAATTCGGTGATGTTGGTGACGGATTCACGGCTGTACACGCTGCAGTATTTCCTTTACAAGATCCAGTCTGAGATCAGCATGCTGAACAAGATCGCGGTGGGTGTTCAGGTGACCGCGCCACCGCTGGACACGTTTAAGATGGCCACCGCCGTCGTCACCATCGGCCCGATTATCCTGCTGTATCCATACCTGCAGCGATACTTTGTCAAGGGCCTTGTCATTGGCGGGGTGAAAGAATAGCGATCCATGGCCCTCACCGGCCCAAGCAAAACATGAAGGAGGTCTCGTCCCATGAAGAAAGTTCTGTCCCTGATCCTGCTTCTGAGCCTACTGTTGACCCTGTTCACCGGCCTTGGCACAGCCCTGGCGGAGGGCGAAAAACTGCCCGTGCGTTACTACATGCCCGGCACAGGAAAGCTGACCGATCCCGAAGTGATCAAGGCCGTGAACGACAAGATGGCTGCTGACGGTCTGAACCTGGAGCTGGTCCCCACCTACATCCCCTGGGACGCATGGGTGGACAAGATCAACATCATGCTCGCCACGGGCGAAGAGTTTGAGCTGTTCCAGATCATGTGCGATTACATCCCGTTCAACACCTACCAAGGCCGCGGCGCCCTGCACGAAGTGGACAGCCTGATTGAGCAGTACGGGCCCGCGCTGGACGGCATGTTCAGCCAGGAAATCTGGGACTGCACCAAGGTTGACGGCACCCGATACATCATCCCCGCCGAGTGGCGCGACGCGTCAGGCGACATCGAGGGCCTCTTCTCCGTGCGGCAGGACAAGTTGGAGGCCGCCGGACTGTCCATCGACGAGAAAACCATGACCATCGATTCCGTCATCGACACGATGACGCAGCTGCAAAAGGCCTGGGGCGGCACCGTGACCCCCTACATCTGGGACCACAGCAAGACGCGCCCGCCGGTCATGTTCCACAGATCCTATGACAGCTGGCCCTTCTATACCTCGCTGAACGGCGTGTTCATGGTTGACCAGGATGGGAAGGTGCAGCCTTTCTTTGAGACCGAGGAGTTCAAGAAGGACTGCGAGATCTACGCCAAGATGTACGACGCCGGCCTGATCAATCCAGACATCCTGTCCGTACCGCAGGACACCAAGAACACCATGGCTCAAAATGGCGACATCCTGGGCGGCCTTGATACGTTCCAGCAGGACGGCGAGCCTTCGCTGAAGATGAAACTGCCCGAGGCCGACATCCAGGAATACCGAATCAATCCCGACAAGCCCGCGCTGATGTCCATGCCGCTGCTGAACGCCAATGCGATTCCGTCCACCACCAAGCATCCCGAGGCGGGCGTACAGTTCCTGAACTGGCTGTACAGCGACAAGACGAACCATGACCTGTTGATCTACGGTGTCGAGGGCACCCACTACACCAAGATCGACGACAAATACTTCAAGACCATCACCAATCCCGAAACCAACGAGCCGCTGCACCGGTTTGATTACTGGATGATCGGCAATCTGAAGTATGCGTTCTACGAGGAAGGCACTCCCCAAGTCGTCA
>JAVBTW010000160.1:0-5233 GCA_031555975.1 Eubacteriales bacterium | reverse complement strand
GAAAAGCTGCTCCATCTGCACCGGCACAAGGTAGGGCTGCGGCGGCTCTTTGTACGCGCCCATGATCCGCACTGGAATGGAGCGGTAAACGCCTTTGTCCTCCGGCCTGTCCATCAGCACCAGCGAATGAATATTCTTGATGACGCTTTCAGAGATGGCCGCTTTGTCGCTCACAAGCTGCTCGACATACAGAAAAGCATCACGATGCCCCACGGCCTCCAGGTGATCCTTGAGGGGCTTTTTATCAATCGTCACACCCTCCAGGACAAGAGCTGTTTCGCGGAGCGTCAGGGTATTGCCCTCAATGGCGTTGGAGTTGTAAGTGAACTCCACAAGAAATTCTTCTTGCAGGCGCTTCAATTCGCCTTGCGTCAAACGGCGACGCTTGCCAAGCTGCGCCTTGAGCGCATCCACCCGCGCAAAGAGCGACGCGTATTCCTGCGGAACGGTCTTTCCGCGCAGAATGCGGCCATCGAGCGGCTTCACCGCATCGGTGGGGATTCGATAGGAGCGACCTTCCCGAATGACACCTTCGATTTTTCCTTGCTCGCAGAGCAAACGCACACGCCGATCAGAAAGCCCCCATTGTTCCGCTGCTTGCAGCACACTGATATACTCCACGATAACACCCCGATTCTCATAGAGTATTGTACGCCATGTTCGGAATAAAATCAATATGAAGAACAAAAATTAGAATTTCATTCCGATAAGATGACGTGCGCGATGGCATCTTCTCACCATCCTTCCCGTAAAATGCACAAAGAGAACGACCCGCGTTGACCGATGAACGCGGGCCGCTGATGTTGTCCGATGTCATTTACAGAGTGCAAATAGGGCATCGCACTTCTTCTGGATTTCCGCGCGCTGTTCCGGGGTCGGATCGTCCTGCCCCTCGTCCAAACACTCATAGGATAGATACTCGTAGTAGACGGACATAAGCGCGTCCAGCAAGTCCTCCGGCGTCGCGCAATATTGCACGTTGCGCCACGCCTCTTGCTCCGGTTCCCATAGCATAACCGTGTAGCCCCGTCGGGTCAAAACCACTTCACAAACATCGTCTTCGGCCAGATAATCCTTGAAAGCATCCAGCACTTTTTTGTTGGTGAGCATTGTATCAACACCTCCCGTTGGTCCGCTCATCCTAGTATGGCCGTACCGGGACGAATGATTCCATCTCTCGTTCGCCCTCTTACAGTGTATACCCATCATCCCCTCCGAAACAATGTTGTCGTTGCAGTCATCTTCGTAAATCTCACTTAAAAAATCGGCCCGCACATGAAAGCGCGAGCCGTATATCCAATCAAACCGCTTTGAGCAAATCATTGAAGCCGCCCAGCGCCTCCACGATGAACGTCGCCACCAGCGGCACCCCGAACGGACTGATGAGCCACGCCAGCCCCGCGATCTTCACGCCCGTCCAGAGCGGCTTGCCCAGCAGCGCCACCGTGCCTATGGCGATGGCCAGAATGACCATGGCGACAATGGTGAGGATCGCGCCCGAAATCTGGCACAGCAGGCGCAGTACGGCCACGAGGATCGTGAGCGCGAGCGTCACGGGGAATAGTAGTATTTTCAGCAGAATCCTCATCGTATTCTCTCCCTTCCGGCACATCCGCGCCTCCCGAATCAAGCGTAGCACAAGGGGCGCGGTACGTCCATTGTGCGGCGCGGGGATGGAGCGTACGCTCCATTTTCAAATCTCGGACAGGCGGGTGAGTATCTGGCCCGCCATGTCCCACAACTGTTCGTAATCCTGCCGTATGCCCTCTATGTCAACTTCGTAGATGTTCCCGGTCTCGTGCGCCCTGCGGGTGAGCTGGTTGAGGTTGTTGCTGCTCCGGCGCAGCAGGGAAACGAGTTCCTTCACCTCGGACAAGTCAAGCCGTAGCACATAACCGTCGATGGCCATCTTGCGCAGGTATGCCCCCATGTTGGTCGTGCCGAGCTGGGCCATGCGGCGCTGGATCAGCTCCCGCTCGCGCCCGTTCACCATGAAATGCAGTTGGATATTTCGGCTCCGTTCGGCCATCACCGCACCTCCCTTTCGCCCTTGGGCCTGCGCTCCGGCGCGCCGCCCCTGCAGGGCGCTCTGAGGCCATCCAGCACGGAGGGGCGCTTGGATTTGGCAGATACTATCTCTGGCGACCGCGCCAGCGGCGCCCTGTCGTCAATGTCCAGCTCGGCGTTCAGCGTCGCCAGCCGCGCGGACTTCTGGCGCAACTCGTCCTCCTTGGGGAAGGGCTTGCCCAGCTCGGCCTTGGCCGCCTCCACCTGTGCGCACACGTTGTCAAGGTGCGCTCGCACATCCCGCATACGCTCCGGCATACTGGCGAGGGCGTTGTCGATGCGAGTCAGGTTGCCCCGCGCGTCCTTGCCCAGCAGGGTGGTGTGGGTCATGCGGCCTTTGAGCGTGAGCTGATACTCGCGCCCGAAGTTCTGCAAGGACAGCAGCATGGTGAACCCGCGATAGCTGCCGATTTCCAACGGGGCGTTCCCCTTGACCTCCTTGCAGGCTTCGAGAATGGCCGCGCCCGCGTTGTCCTTATCAGTCAGCGCGTCACCGCGCACCGTCATTCCGGCAAACCCGCCCTCCGGGTGGGGATGCGCACCCAACGCCGCAATGTCCGCGTCCAGGCCGCCGATGAAGCCCTTGTCCTGTTCGATCTGCGCGGGGTAGTATTTCAGCAGATTGTCCTCCAACCGGAATTGCTGGCTCTGGTGGTTGGCTTTCAGCAGGCGTAGCTTTGACACCTCGATGTCCAGGTCCATCTTTTCCTTGATGCGGTCGTCCCCGGCGCACAGCGCCTTGATCTCCGCATACGACAACGCCGTCTCGTCGATGTCCTCGCAGGAGCGAACCGGCGATTTCGAGGTCATGATCTGCGAGATAAACTTTTGTTTGTTTTCCACTGTCTGCCACAGATAGCTGTCGAACGTCCCCTCGGTGACGTAGCGGAAGATGTGGACCTCCTTGTTCTTATTGCCCTGCCGGATGATGCGCCCGCTGCGCTGCTCCAAGTCGCCCGGTCGCCACGGGCAGTCCAGATCGTGCAGCGCCACCAACCTGTCCTGCACATTCATGCCCGCGCCCATCTTGAAGGTGCTGCCCATGAGCACGCGCACCTGGCCGCTGCGCACCTTGGCGAACAGCTCCTTCTTTCGCACTTCGGTATTGGCCTCGTGGATAAATGCGATCTGCTCGCGGGGGACGCCGCGGGCGACCAATTTGTCGCGTATATCGTCATAGATGGAAAAGGGCGGCTCCGGCTCCGCGTCCTCGCCCAGCACGTTTTCCAGCGCGTGAAGCTCCACACCGTTGATGGTGCGATCCCCGGCCCGCGCCGCGACCACCTGCGCCTTGGGCACGCTGGCCTTGGGCGTGGAGATGTCGCAGAACACGAGCTGGGTCAACTTGTCCGGCTGACCGTCCTGCCAGATGCGGTGGATGTTGTCCACGCATTGGTTCACCTTGCTGGCCGGGTCGTCCGGCAGGTCGGGGTTGATGACCCGCTGATCGAGGCCGAGCTTGCGCCCGTCGCCGGTGATGCGCAGCATATTGTCGACGGTCGGCTCCACGCGCCCGGCGTGTACCTCGGCGGCGCGCTCGGCCAACTTCTGCACCAGCTCCCTCTGAATGTCGGTGGGCTGCGCCACCTCGTTGTGGTAGATGGGCGTCGGCGTGGGCAGATCGAGCTGGTCGGCGGTCTTGATGTCGTCCACGTCCTTGAACAGCGTCATCAGCTCCGGCAGGTTGAAGAACGTGGCGAATCGCGTCCGCGCCCGGTAGCCCGTCCCCTCCGGGGCCAGCTCGATGGCGGTGGTGATTTCCCCGAAGGTCGAGGCCCACGAATCGAAGTGCGCGAGCCCGCGCTGCCGGATGGTGGCGTGCTGCAGGTATCGCGTCATCGTGAACAGCTCCGTCATGGAGTTGCTGACGGGCGTGCCGGTGGCAAAGATCACGCCCTTGCTGTCCGTGATCTCGTCGATGTACCGGCATTTGAGCAACATATCAGAGGACTTCTGCGCGTCGGTGGTCGATAGCCCAGCGACATTCCGCATTTTTGTGTATAAAAAGAGGTTTTTGAACCCGTGCGCCTCATCAACATACAGCCGATCCACGCCCAGCTGCTCGAATGTCACCACGTCATCCTTCCTGTCGCGCTGCATGAGCTTTTCGAGGCGGGCTTCCAGTCCCTTCTTCGTGCGCTCCAACTGCTTGACCGTAAACCGCTCCGCGTTGCTGGCTTGCAGCTCCTGGATGCCCTCTTCGATCTCCCAAATTTGATCCTGCAACAGCCGCTCCTGCCGCTCCCACGACACGGGGATGCGTTCGAACTGGCTGTGGCCGATGATGACCGCATCGTAGTCGCCGGTGGCGATCCGGGCGCAAAACTTCTTGCGGTTGTGTGTCTCGAAGTCCTTCTTTGTGGCGACGAGGATGTTGGCGGAGGGGTACAGCCGCAGGAATTCCGCGGCCCATTGATCCGTCAGGTGGTTCGGCACGGCGAACAGGCTCTTTTGGCACAGCCCGAGGCGCTTACTCTCCATCGCGGCCGCCACCATCTCAAAGGTCTTGCCCGCACCCACCTCATGTGCCAGCAGGGTGTTGCCGCCATACAGGATGTGGGCGATGGCATTGAGCTGATGCTCCCGCAACCGGATTTCCGGGTTCATGCCGGAGCAAACGATGTGCCGCCCATCGTACGCGCGCGGGCGGCTGGAATTAGACGTCTCGTTATACTGCCCGACCAGCGCCTGCCGCCGCTCCGGGTCACGCCATATCCAATCGCGGAAAGCGTCCTTGACGGCCTGCTGCTTCTGCTGGGCCAGTGTGGTTTCTTTGCTGTTGAGTACCCGGCGCTCCTTGCCGTCCGGGTCCTCCACCGTGTCGTAGATCCGCACGTCGCGCAGATTCAGCGTGTCTTCGAGGATGCGGTAGGCGTTGGCGCGCTCGGTGCCGTAGGTGGTGTAGGCAGCGACGTTGTTCCAGCTCACCCGGCTCTTGCCGGTGATGTTCCACTCGCTGGTGAATGGGGCGAAGTTCACGGTGATGCTGTCGCGCAGGTAGAACGGCGGGTCGAGCAGTTCCTCCATGAACAGCTGGATGTAGTCCTTGTGGATCCACGTCGCGCCGAGGCGCACCTCGATCTCCAAGGCGTCGAGGTCTTTGGGCTGGGCGGTGCGCAAGGCTTCCACATTCGGCCTGAAAAGGGCATCCGTTTGGGCGGCACGC
>JAVBTW010000111.1:0-8170 GCA_031555975.1 Eubacteriales bacterium | reverse complement strand
TCCGCTCATTCAACACGTCAAAATCCTCCGCCTGCTCATACAGTGCGTCGAGTGTGTCGAAGGCAATGCCCTGTTCGCATAGCCAGTTCGTACAGCCGCATCGGGCCGTGCGCAAGATGATTTTCTTTGCGACAGTAAGCGCCTCGCAGGCGTCCAAGGTCAACTCTCCCCTATGCAGGCCAACGCCCGCGATGGTAATCTGGTGCATAAAGACAACACCTCTCTGATTCATACAGATGGCATTATACACCAACCGGACCGCCGCGCGCAAGCGGACGGCCCGGCACGCGCGACCTCTACTGCTCCATCTGCCGCCCCACGATGGCTGCGGTGGTTTCAGCGACCTTAAGGTCCGTGTCATCCATGGACTTGCCGGCCTCCTTGCTCAGCAGCAGCAGCGAGCCGATCACTTCGCCGTCTGCCAGAATGGGCACCATGACCTGGGCCACGTACTGATCTGCCGGGTCCTCACCGGTGATGGTGATCATCTTCACGCCGTCCTTCTGGTTCAGGTGCAGCGTCTGGCGCTGTCCAATGGCGGACTCCAGGTCCGGGCTGATGGGTTTTTCCCACAGCTCGCGCTTGGGCGAACCAGAAGCCGAGACCACCATGTCACGGTCCGTAATGCATGCCACATGTCCAAGGGACCGGTGCAGCGAATCGGTGTAATCTTTTGCTATGGTTGCGATTTCTCCAATGGGCGAATACTTTTTCAGCACGACCTCTCCGTCGTGATCGGTAAAAATTTCCAGCGGGTCCCCTTCTCTGATGCGGAGGGTGCGCCGAATCTCCTTGGGGATGACCACGCGGCCGAGCTCATCGATCCTGCGCACTATGCCGGTTGCTCTCATAGGTTTATTCTTCCTTCCCAAACTATTCTCGACCTTTCGCCGCCACATGGGAAGCGGCGTTAATGGACGGATTTAGTATTGGACGGGGAGGAAAAAATATGCGCGGAATTGGGAATGGAGGGCGCGAGACAAGAATTGGGTGACGCCGCGCTAATTCCAAATCGGGTCTCCATGCTCGTCAAACAGCGGCAGCTTTTCCAAATACACCAAATCGTCCCTGCGGGTCGCCTCGCCCTCGGCCAATATGGCCATGCTGCCGACCACGTTTCCGCCAACCTGTTCGACCAGCGTCCGCAGCGCGCGCAGCGATTCGCCCGTGGAAATGACGTCGTCCACCAGCAACACGCGCTTGCCACGCATCAGGTCCGCATCGTCTTGATCCAGGCACAGCGTCTGTACGCCTGCGGTGGTGATGGAGCGCACGGTTGTGGTGATCACGTTGCGCATGTACAGCTTGGGCGCTTTTCGCGCCACGATGTAATGACTCTCACCATTTTGGCGCGCCATGGCGTACACCAGCGGAATGCCCTTCGATTCCGCGGTGATCAGAATGTCGTGCTCCGGCGCCCGCTTGAGCAGCTCGGCGGCACAAGCCTCGGTCAACTCCACATCGCCGAAGATGACGAACGCACCGATGAACAGCTTGTCATTGAGCGGGCAGAGCGGCAACTGCCGGGTCAATCCGGCCAACTGCATTTCATAATGGGTTTTCTTCACGAACAATCGCCTCCTCGCAACGAATCAAGATCGGGCACCGCATTCTATTGTAATATTCCGGTGAAGAACTGTCAAGCGGAAGTGGGGGCAATGCAGGACCGGCACATCAATGCCGCCTCCCCCCACCGCATGTCATCCTGAGCACAAGCGAAGGACCTCCCCTGCCGCCCACGTTGTCATCCTGAGCGCGGCGAAGGACCTCACTCGCGTGAGCGGACGCCGCCACACCCCGTGTCATCCTGAGCGCCAGCGAAGGACCTCCCCGCCATCAGGCGACATCCCTCCTAAAAGGACACCGCTCACGCGGGGGAGGTCCTTCGCGGGCGCTCAGGATGACACGTGCGCGGGGGGGGATTTCGGCAGAGCGGAAGATGACATGCGCGGGGGATTCGGCAGGGCGGAATGACCGAAGCGCATATCCGTACACGGCGCTCATTACCTTCGTCCCCGCCCGACCCGGCCCTGTCCGCCGCCAGAGCGCTTGCGCTCCGGCATGGCCTCGCCGCGCATGTTCACCTTTGAAGGGCGCTCGACCCTCGGCGGCCTGGGCGGCCTGGGCTCCTTGACAGTGGGTTCGAATACTTCCATCGGCCAGTCGGACTCCAACCTTGGAATCTGTTTTCCGATCAATTTGTGGATCTGGCCCAGCTCCTTCATCTCGTCGATGCAGCAAAAACTGACCGCATCGCCGGAGAGGCCAGCCCTGCCCGTGCGCCCGATCCGGTGCACATAGGCCTCCGGTTCGTTCGGCAGGTCATAGTTGATGACGTGGCTCAGTCCCTGAATGTCGATGCCGCGTGCAGCGATGTCCGTGGCGATCAGCACGCGGACCTCGCCGGACTTGAACTTGTTCAGCGCTTCCTGGCGCGCGCCCTGGGACTTGTCCCCGTGGATGGCACGCGCGTCGATGCCCTCTTTTTTCAGTTCCTTGACCACGCGGTCGCAACCGTGTTTGGTTCGCACGAACACAAGCACATTGCCGAAGTCTTTCGGACCCACCAACTGGGCCAGCAGCCGTTTTTTGTTGGCCTTGTCAATCATGTACAGCGATTGATTGATCATCTCCACGGTCGACGACGGCGGATCGACTTTGACCGTTGCGGGGTTCGTGAGCAGCGACTGCGCCAGCGCCTCGACCTCTTTGGGCATGGTGGCGGAAAAGAACAGCGTTTGGCGCGGCTTGGGCAGTTGCGTCATCACGCGCTTTACATCGTGGATGAAGCCCATGTCCAGCATGCGGTCCGCCTCGTCGAGCACAAAGATGTCCAGCCGGTCCAACCGGATAAAGCCCTGGCCGATCAAATCATTCAGCCGCCCCGGCGTGGCGACCAGGATGTCCACGCCTTTTTCCAGTGCGTCCGTCTGGGGCTTTTGGCCCACACCGCCAAAGATCACGCAGCAGCGAAGCCCCAGATTGCCGCCGTAGTCCACAAAGTTCTCATAGATCTGCTGCGCCAGCTCGCGCGTCGGCGTCAGTATCAGCGCCTTGATGGGGCGCGACACGCGGATGCTGTCGCGCTTTCTTTCGGTCAGCAGTTGCAGGATCGGCAGCGCAAACGCGGCGGTCTTGCCCGTGCCCGTTTGGGCGCAGCCCAGCACGTCCCGGCCGCGCAAAACCAGCGGAATGGTCTGGGCCTGAATGGGCGTTGGCACTTCATAGCCCGCTTTTCGCACCGCCGCGCGCAGCGGGGGTATCAAATTCAAATCGTCAAATGTCATCGCGGTTTGTCCTATTCGGTTATTCACGGGCGGTTTTCGTTGCCCACGTCCATTCAGTATACCATATGCGTCGGTTTGTCGGCTGGGGTTTGCAAAAGAATAACACATCGATTACACCGCTGAGCCGAGTGTCAATTGACAGGATGGCTTTCGCCTGATAGACTAAGAAAGCAATGCATACATACATATGAGGTGTCAAAAATGAGCAAGACCGCCCCGAGCAAACAGACCTTGGAGGCCATCAACCGGGAAATTCCCACCCCGTTTCACCTCTATGATGAAGCGCTGATCCGCAAGCGCGCCCGGGATCTGAACGCGGCGTTTTCGTGGAACCCCGGCTACAAAGAGTATTTCGCGGTGAAGGCGCTGCCCAATCCGTTCATCATGCAAATCCTGAAGGAAGAGGGCTGCGGCGCGGACTGCGCTTCCCTCACCGAACTGATGCTGGCGCAGGCGGTGGGCCTTTCCGGCGGCGAGATCATGTTTTCCTCAAACCAGACCCCCGCTGAGGAATTTGAGTACGCGCGAAAGCTTTCCGCCATCATCAACCTGGACGACAGCACCCATGTAGAGTTCCTGAAAGCACACGGCGGGCTGCCAGAACTCATTTGCCTCCGGCTCAATCCGGGCGGAGACTTTTCCGTCAACGACACCGTCATGGGCACGCCAATGACCTCCAAATTCGGCATGACCGAGGCCCAACTGATCGCGTCCATCGAGAAACTGGCGGGGTATGGCGTGAAACGGTTCGCGCTGCACAGTTTCCTGGCATCCAACATGATCACAGACGACTACTATCCGACCCTGGCCCGCATCCTGTTTGAGTTGGCCGCGAAGGTCAACCGCACCCATCCGGGGATCAAGGTAGAGATGGTGAACCTGTCCGGCGGCGTCGGCGTGGATTACACGCCCGAGGACCGCCAACCGGACATCTTCGCCATTGGGCAAAAGGTCAAGGCGCAATACGAAGCCGCGGCCCGGCAAGGCGGGCTGGACGGCGTGCGCATCGCCACGGAACTGGGCCGATGGATGACCGCGCAGGCGGGTTTTTTGGTGACCACCGCCATCCATGAAAAGGACATCTACCGCCATTATATCGGCGTGGACGCCTCCGCCTGCGACCTCATGCGCCCGGCCATGTACGGCGCATACCATCACATCACCGTGGCGGGCAAGGAGGCGTTGCCCGAGACCTGCGTCTACGATGTGGTCGGTTCGCTGTGCGAGAACAACGACAAGTTTGCCGAACAACGAAAGCTGCAGAAAGTGGACCTGGGCGACATTTTGGTCATCCACGACACCGGTGCGCACGGACACAGCATGGGATACAACTACAACGGCAAACTGAGAAGCGCGGAAGTGCTGCTCAAAGAGGATGGCACGTTCCAGCTGATCCGCAGGCGGCAGACGCCAGAGGATTATTTCAGTACGCTGGATTTCACAGGGATCATGGACAGGATCCGGTAAGCACAGATGTCCATTTCTAGACGCGCACCGCTCTGGATGACACGGTGGGGCGCTCGGAGACGCGGTGGGTGGCGTAACGGTATTCATGCGGCAGTGATGAAAGCGAGCCTCGTCAGCGTTGACGCGGCTCGCTTTTTCATGTTCTTCATATGATCAGCCCAGCGCAATCCGGGGCAACGCCCGGATGTCTCCGATTTCGTACGTCACCAGGATCTCCTCCGGCCTTTGCCGGCCGCGCGGGTTATACCAGCAGGAATCGACCGATGCGTTCATCGCACACCGCATGTCGCTGTTCAGGCTGTCCCCTACCATCAGCGCATCCTCCGGCCGCACGCCGCCCAGCGCCCGCAGCGCGGCCTCGATCATTCGCGGGTCCGGCTTGGCACAGCCCACCTCCCCGGAAATGACCAGCGCGGAGACATACTGTTTGATGGGCGAGCGTGCCATACGCCCCCGCTGTACACGCCCGATCCCGTTGGTCACGATGGCGATCGGACGTTCGGCGGCAATCGTCTTTACCGCGTCCAGCGCCCCGTCAATCAGGACCGATTGCCTGGAAAGCGCGTCCTCGTATCGCTCGGAAACAGCCACGGGATCGTGAGCTGCCCGTCCGTACAGCGCCAGCAGTTCTTCGAACCGCCGTATTTTCAGCCGGTCTTGCGTGATCAGCCCACGCTCAAAATCCGCCCAGCACGCGCGGTTGAGTTCGCTGTACCGCGCGGGCGCAACCGGATCATCCACGCCCAGTATCTGGAGCACCTCGCGGATGGCGTTGTGCTCTGCCTTTTGAAAATCGAACAGCGTATCGTCCGCATCCAACAAGACCGCTCTGTACTTCACGGGCGCTTTATCCCCCAATCTCTATCCCTGTTGCTTGGGAAATGGCCTTCTGCCGTCATCCCTTCGGGTCTGATGCGGGCGGGACGGGAAGCGCGATGAATCGCCGGACGCTTGGCCGTAGCGACCCTGTTGCCTTGCGCCTTGCTGGGGCCGTCCCTGTTGCTGCGCGGGCTGACCATAGGGACCGCGCCGCGTCGGTGCATAGGGGCGCTGTCCGGGCAGCGCAGGCTTGGCTGTCTTGGGCGGCTCGGGCAGCTTGATGTCCAGCTCGTCTTTGGTCTTGATGTCGCCAGCGTTCAGCAGCATCGTCAGCATGGCCTCGACGACCGCCTCGGGTTCCTGACCGACAAGCAGCGCGCGCGCCATTTCGCCGGGCGCGCCGCCCTGGGCCAAGATCTCGCGGATCTCCGTCAGTTTTCGCTCTGTCTTGATCTTCCTCAGCTCTTCGCCCGTGGGCGGTTGCTCACACAGGATCTTCGCGCCGGTGATCCTGCGATAGTCCCACATGCGCGAGATCTCCGTGCCGGTCACGAAGGAATAGGCCCTGCCCTCTTTGCCCGCCCGGCCCGTCCGGCCGATGCGGTGCACATAGTACTCCACATCCAGCGGCAGGTCATAGTTGAAAACGACCTCGATGTCGTCGATATCCAGGCCCCGCGCCGCGACGTCCGTGGCGACCAGAATGGACACCATGCCCTGGCGGAACCGCGCCATAATGGCGTCGCGCTCAATCTGGCGCATATCGCCATGCAGTCCGGCGGCGGCAAATCCGCGCGAAACCAACTGGGTCACCACATCCTCCACGCCGCGCTTCGTGTTGCAGAAAACCAGCGCCAGCTTGGTGTCATCCTTGACCAGCAGCCGCGCCAGCAACTCCAGTTTGTGGAACGAGCGCACAGAGATGTACGTCTGCGCAATCCGGTCCACCGTCAGCTCCTTCGCGGCGATGCGGATGTTGACCGGGTTTCTCGTATAGCTTCTGCCCAAGGCCAGGATCTCGCGCGGCATGGTCGCGGAGAAAAGCGCGGTTTGACGCGCCTCAGGCGTCTTTTGCAGAATGGTCTCAATGTCGCCCCGGAAACCCATGTCCAGCATCTCGTCAGCCTCGTCCAGTACGGCGATGCGGACGCGGCTCAGGTCGAGCGTGCCCCGGTTCATGTGATCCATCACGCGGCCGGGCGTGCCCACAACCACCTGCGCGCCGGCCTGCAGCCCGCGCAACTGGCGCTCAATCGGCTGGCCGCCGTACACAGCCAGGGTGTTCAGCCCGCGCCGATAGCGCGCCAGCTTCATCAGCTCGCCCGCGGTCTGCACGCACAGCTCGCGCGTGGGGCACAGCACAAGCGCCTGCACATTGCGGTCTCCTGCGTCAATCTGGTTCACCAGCGGGATGCCAAACGCGGCCGTCTTTCCGGTGCCGGTCTGGGCCTGTCCAATGATGTCCTTCCCGTCAAGCATGGGCGGGATGGAGTCCTCTTGGATGGGCGTGGGCGACGTGTAACCCATGTCGTAGATGGCGCGCTTGAGTTCTTCTGAAAGGTCGAATCGATCTTGAAATGCTTCCATGTATGCTCCCCATTCTTTATGTTCGGTCCTGGTGAAAAAAGCCAGCCGGCGGCACGTCCGCAGAGCTGGCAATGATGCAATGCTGAAAGTTAACCGGCTATCAGTATAGCACAGACAGGGTGCGGATTTCAGCCCGGGTGGGTTAAGATTGCGTGGGTCACGAAAGGATAACCGAACGCGGCGCCACACTCGCCGCGCACCGCTCCCTGTCACCTTTTCAGGATCGTTTGAAAGAAGCTCAACTGCTTGACCTTCATCAACATCAGCGCCACCACATACGCAAGCAGACACGGAACGCAGCAGATCAGCAGCCGCATCAGCACCTGCAACGTCCCGGCGGCCTCGGGCACCAACCGATTCAGTTCCATGCCCAACGCGGCGCAGATCAGCGTCGCGAAAAGCATCTTGCCGAGCTCGACGCCGGTCCTCCTAAAGTTCATCTTGCCCAAGCGCCGCTTTAGCCTGAGGAACAGCACGGTTACGCCGATGACCGACGCCACCGTGGCCGCCAGCGCCAGACCCGCAGCGCCCATCAGCCGCGAGAACAGCGGCATGAGCGCCACATTCAGCAACATGGTCAGCATGGATGTGTACAGCGGCACGCGGGTGTTTTGCAGCGCGTGAAAACCCCTGTTGAACAGGTCCCTGAGCGCGAAGAACAGCACACCCAGCAGGTACATCGCAAAAATCCAGGCCGTGTTCTGCGCCGAGTCCATGGTGAATTTGCCGCGCATGAACGCAAATTTGATCACGTCCAGGTTGAAAATCAGCCCCAGCGCCGTCAACGGCAGCAACACCAAGCAGATGACCTCCACGCATTGCATCAGGATGTCCGAGATGCCCGCTCGGTCATTTTGCGCCGCCTTGATGGACATGCGCGAGAACATGACCGTCACAATGGGAACGCTCACCACGCCCACGATGAACGTGATCAGCCGGAATGCTAGGCTCATCGCAGTCGCGTCGCCCTCGTTCAGGCCGCTGGCGAAGGAGCGGTCGATCTGGTGGAT
>JAVBTW010000241.1:0-8985 GCA_031555975.1 Eubacteriales bacterium | reverse complement strand
AGATATTGGAGACATACAGCCTGCGCCTGATGGTCATGGCATTTCGTCGAGTAGACAGGCTCGACACTCCTTACATCATGTATTTGGCTCACGCACAATGGAGATCGTTCTCAAGTCAGTATACCATAGAAAGATAAACAGCGAACCGCGCAATGTTAAACAATTCATAAACTGTTTTCAATGCCTGCTTCTGCTGCAAGACCATCAGGCCTCAGCCTTACGCGCGAACGAATCCCGCCAATATTATCCCGCCCAGCACACCGAGGGCGCAGACAGCATCCTCGCGGACATCCGCGGCAGCGGCCACGTGATCGCCGCAACCGTCACCGGCTTTGGCCGACATCCGAACGGCCGCGCGGACTGCGAGGGCGACGTGCGCGTGCACATTGACGGCCTGCGCACACCATCCGTGCAGAGCGACGGCTCGGAGAGCTACGCCTGTTACGGATGGGGCTTCGCGACGCCGCCGGAGTGCCACATGGCGGGCGGCTACGACGGTGAGGTGCAGATCGACCACAAAAACTGGTCCATGCACCGCGAGTGCCTAGACGCGCCTTACCCGTTCCTCAGCTGCCTCCGTTTCGGCATCGAGTCCGGCGGCAGCAACGACGTTTGGATGGCCCACTCGGGCATGGTGTTTTACTATGGCCAGGACGAGGTTCGTCTGCGCCTGCTGGCTGAGGCATCGATTGACGGCGAAGCACTGGAGGCCTATTTCGAAGGCGACGACGACCATATACCCATTTGCGCCCGAGGCGCGTATGCTCAGCCGGTGACATTAGAGATCCCGGTCGACGCGAAGATCACACACCTGATCATGCGCCGCATGAGCGACCAGGCGCACGGCCCGCAGTGCGCGCGGGTGCTGGTGAACGGCGAGGCCCTGCAGGTCCCGTGGTACGCCCAAGTCAACAACCCCCACAAGCGCTGGCTGGAGGATGAGTATGTGCTGCCCGCCCGCGCACTGGCCGGGAAAAGCCGCCTGCGCGTGACACTGATACCCGAGGCCGCGTGCGGCGCGACCCACTGGAATGTGTTCGGGCTGCGGGCCTACGGGGCGGAGCCGATCCATGAGATCCGCGAGAATCGACCGAGGTTGTTGTAGCGTTCGCATCTCAACATCGCATCCGCTTTTGCCGCACAGTTCGCAGACACCGGCCTTGATTCTCGCGGCCAGGCTGTTCTTGCGCTCGTATCGCCTGCAGGCGGGCAGCACGTCCACATTGAAAGGGACGGCTTATCTGTCGAGGGCCGAATCCGCTGCGGCGCCGTCCACTGCGGGCGCTACATGGATCAGTACCTCCTATCCCCCATCCGATGCTAATGCACAAAAAGGGCGAACCACTTGCGTGGTTCGCCACAGCGCCGCCCGCGCCTCATGGGGAGGCATCGGGCGGCGCTTTCGAACGGGTAGACTTAGGCAGCTGGCACGACAGGCGCGATGTCGCCTGCGTCTTGGGCCTCGATGGACTTGGCCTGCGCCACGCCGATGTGACCGCCCACAAGCGGGGTGATGTCGGCGCCGCGGATGACGGCCTGGATTTGGCCGGTGGCCAGGTCGAAGGATTTGGCGGCGATGCCGGGGAGCTGGGCGTCCGTGATGCTGAAGCCGAACGCCTTGTATTGCTTGTGTTTCAGGGGCTTCTTGTATGTCGCTGGATCAATCGGCCTCTGATAGATCAGCGTTTCGCCGTTGTACAGCTCGAATGTCCAGCCTGTGGCCGCGCTGAGCTTCTTACCGGTGCGGTTGTAGACGAACACCTGCGCCTTCAGTTCGCTGCCCTTGTAGTACAGGCGGTTCGTGCTGGTGTACAGACCGGGTCTGTTTTTGACGTACAGCGGCTTTTTGCGGCTCCAACTGTTGGAGACGACTGTCAGTTTACACTTCATCCGCTCGCCGTTCGGGCCGGTCACGGTGATGGTCGCGGCGCCCGCCTTCTTGGTGGTCAATACACCGTCCGCGCTGATGGCGGCGGCCTTTTTGTTGCTCGACTTCACCACCAGATTTGGCAGCGTGTTTTCTGCGGGCACACCGCGCACCAGTTGATACACCTGCCCCACGGACAGCTTTAGCGCCCTGGGCATCGTCCAGTCGGCGGGCTGCGCGTCGCCATCCACCACGCGGATAGTCGCCATCGTCAGTTCGCCGATCTGCTTGCTGACCGCCACGAATTGATAATATCCCGGCTTCAATCGGCCCATGTCCTGAGCATTGAAGCTGAACACCGCCGCCTTCTTCACCTTGCTTTGCAGCGTTTTCGCGGCCTTCAATGCCACTTTGGATGGCGTCTGCTGTGCGTCCTTGGTGCTGAACGGGTCGTTGCGTACGCGGGTCAGGTAGCCCGTCACGGCACAGCTCGGGGCGTACTTGATGCCAACCTTCAGCGCCTCACCGGCGACTGCGGTTAGGATGTTGGTGTCCGCATCGAGGACCGCGCGCTTCGCCTGAAACGCCACGGGCACCTGCTCGGTCGCCTTGCCATACAGATAATCCGCGCCCAGCACGGGTTTCAGCTCGCCGGTCAGATACTGCGCTACGTCCACGACGGTCACCATGCCGACCGTGGTCTCGGCCATCGCCAGCGTCTGCAGCGACTCGCCCGCCGACACCGTGACCGGATAATCGCCCGCCGCGCTCAATTGCAGCGGCAACGTGAAGCACAGCTCGCCATCGCCCACGCGGCTGGCGGTCACCTGCTGCCCCGCGCATGTCAGCTTCATCTCCACCGGCGTCACCGTGCCCAGCCCGGACACGTCCACCGCGAACGCGGCGTCAAACCGCGTCCCCGGCAGCACGCGCGGCGCTTTGTTTCCGGCCACCTGCGGCGTCCTGCGCACGATGGCGAACCGGCCCACCAGCGTCTCCCGGATCGGGTTGTTCAGCGCATCGCCCGCGCTCTCGATCCACAGGCTGTACTTGCCCACCGGCAGCGTGCCCAGCAGGCCGGGCGTCAGTTCCACATGCGCCAAGCCACGAATCTCTTGCAGCACAACGGGCACATTTTCCAGGTGCAGCACGACGTTGTCCGCGCTGTCCTTCACGTTGAAGTTCACATAGATGGTCGATCCCGCCGCCATGCCCGTGACGGGAATGTCCTTATCCATGCCCCGATCGGACTCAACCGGTTCCTCCTTTTCCACCTCGTCCGGGTCCACGACAGGCACCGGCTGCGCCTTGCCCGGATCGGGCGTGGGCTGCGGCGCGGGGGTGGGGCCGGGATCGGGTGCGGGGCTGGGGTTAGACTGCGTAGTGATGGCGGCGCTCACCTGTTGCGCGCCCTCATCAAAGTCGTCATTGCTGGCCGTTCTGGCGAACACATAATACGCGGTGTTGGGCGAAAGATTGCTGAATGTAAGCCCACTCTGCCATGTTGTGGGCTCGGCGCCAGCGCTGGTGCTGATGCCATACTCCACCGTCTGGCCGTTACCGCTGTCGTTCGTGACGGCGTTCACCGTGATGGATGAGGCCGTGACACTCGCCTGCGTGGGCGCGCCGCTCACCGCCGCGCCAGTCGGCTTTGTTACCGTAAGCCACTGTTCCGTTGACGCCACGCCAAACTGCCCATTCAGGTTCACCACGCAGCGAATGTTGTGTGTGCCCTGACCCATGCTCGCTGTAAATCCGGTAGGATCGCCGCTGTTCGCGGCGCCAATCGTCGTCCATGAATAGTCGCTGCCCCAATACTGCCATGTATAGTTGTCGCTTTCACCCAACGTGAAGCCATCGACCTTGCTCAGCGTGGCCGAGACGCTCGCTCCAGCTGCGACGGAACTATTCGAAAAGCTCAGCCCCAGCGCCTCAATCCCATGCGCGACCTCGCCCGCCCCAGTGCCTATGTACGCGCTATACTTGTCACGAGAACTCTGGCTCCTCATGCTCTTCACTTGGGCGCTGCTTCCGATACCGATCGTACCCATCGCCCCTTTGTAGCCCCCGCCGATACCCGCGCCGCCGCCGTCGCCAATCGCAAACAAGACGCAGCCGTTGATCGAAATCGTGCCGCCCGCAGCCGAGGAACCACCGCCAATGCCCGCACCGCCTCTGCCACCGGTTGCGTCCACATAGCCGCCCGTGATCTCAATCGTACCGCCCGCACGCGAGTCACCACCGCCAATGCCCGCACCGCCGCCGTCACCGGTTGCGTTCACTTCGCCGCCGTTGATCGTAATCGTGCCGCCCGTACCCCTGATACCACCACCAATGCCCGCGCCGCCTTCGCTACCAGTCGCGGTCACTAAACCATTATTGATTGTAATCGTGCCGCCAGTTACCGCTGGGCCTCCGCCGATGCCCGCGCCGCCGCCGCTACCAGTCGCGATCACTGTGCCGTGGTTGATCGTAATCGTGCCGCTGGAAGCTTCGTTCCCACTGCCGATGCCCGCGCCGCCATAGCCACCGGTTGCGGTCACATGGCCGCCGTTGATCGTGATCGTTCCGATCGTTGCGCTATCACCGCCGCCAATGCCTGAGGTGTTAGCCCCACCGGTCGCGGTCAGAGAACCTTGATCGTTCAAGACACCGGTCTGCGCCCAGATGGTCAGCAAATTGCCATCCAATACCTGGATGCCTTTGTCCGCCACGAGGTTACAGCCATTTCCTAAAATCAGGTTCACGTCGCCATTGATGACGATCTGCGATGAGGTGTTGAACGTGCCGGTGAACAGATGCCAACCTGTTTCCAGCGGAATCGGCATGGCGCCATTATGCACCGTGACACCATCTCTTGACAGTATCTCGTTGGTTTCCGGATCATAGTATTGGACGTCATCCTCCGCCAACGCCACCCCAATCGGGCACATCGATGCGAGGATGAGCAGGATTGCCAGGGCCAGGATGAGGAACCTTTTCATGTTTTGTTTCGCTCCTTTGAATTTATAATTGGGCAATGATTCCAGCGCAATTCATCCACAGGATATCACCAAAAAGGCGCGAAATCCACAAAACGACGCGAATTACCCTGTTTTCTGACGCGAATTGATTTGTGCGGCGGGACGAACGCGTTTTGTGTTGTCCGGCGATCTATGGTAGAATATGGGGGGACATTGACAAATGCCCGCGAGGACAGAGGGGACGTTCCATGATTCGATTTCTGTTGTGTGATGATGAGCCAGACGTGACGGACGCGCTGGCCCGGGTGCTGCGCGAGGTCTGCGCGGACGAATGCGCAGTTCGCGCGTTTCAGTCCGCCGAGGCCGCGCTTTCCGCGCTTACGGCCGGGTTCCGCCCGGACGTGGTGATCTTGGATATTTTGCTGCCGGGCATGACCGGCGTGGAGCTGGCGCATGCGCTGCGCGAGGACGACTTCAAGGGAGAGATCGTGTTCTTGACCAGCGCCAAGGACTTTGGCTACGAGTCTTACCGCGTGCGGGCAATGGACTATCTGCTCAAGCCCATCAACCCCGGCGAGGTGGGCGAACTGGTGTCGCGCATTTTGTCAAGACGCCAAAGCGCCGCACGCCGCATCGTCATCGGCAAGTCCAGAAGCGCGCGCACGGTCTCGCTAGACGAACTGGCCTATGTGGAGGTCAACAACCACCGGCTGTATTTTCGCATGGCCTCCGGCGAAGTGATTGTGGAGCGCGCCAACCTGAGCGATTATTTGGACGCGCTGCTCTCCCACGAGTGCATGGCCCAGTGCCACCGCAGCTACGTGGTGAACCTCAACCACGTGCGCAGCTATGCGTCGTCCGAGATCCACATGTCCGACGGCGCGCGCATCGCGATCACGGGCAAATTCGCGGACTTTCACGAGCGGTGCCTGGAAGCGATGTTTGGAAGGGAGGACTGATTGGCCGTGGGCATCTCGCAATATGGCAGCTACATATCGCTGGCGCTCATCGTAGCGGTGCTGATCACGAATCTGCTTTCTTTGCTGGTCAGCTTCCGCTATCGAATGCCCACATGGGCCGCGGCGCTGATCATGGTCGCGCTGGCCGTTTGGAGCGCGATCGCCATGAGGAACGTCACGCTGCCCTGGCCGATGCCTGAGCCATTGCAGTGGGTACAGTTTGCGCTGTTGATCACCATTGCGAAGGGCAGCGTTGCATTAAAAGGCTATTTTCACTGCATGATCTGCATACAGCCCATGATGCTGCGCATCGCGGCCTCGTTTGTGGCGGAGCCGGTTTTCGGCTATGGCACAGACGCGTATTACACAGCATGGGCCGCGCTGACGGTGGCGCTGTTGGCGGGCTACACGCTGTTCATCCGCCGCTATGGCGTGACTTGGCGCGACACGCTTGAGGGCAGCGTCTCGACGCCCGTGCTGACGCTGTTCGCACTGGTCGCGCTTGTGTGCTGGCAGTCGCTGAAGGCGCTGTACATCGTTCCGGGCATGCTGGGACCGGTGGTGCCCATGAAGGCGGAGATCGGTTTTCTGCTGTTCCCGTTCCTGTCCGCAGGGCTGGCGCTGGCGCTGGGCATCTCGTATCTGTTCGCCCAGCACCGGGCCGCAGACCAACTGGAGATCCGTCTGGCCCAGTCCGCCCTCAGCGCCGGGCACAGCCACTATCAGGCCATGGCGGAGCTCAACACGTCCATCAGCGCCATGCGCCACGATTATCGCCACCACATGGCCTCGCTGCAGGCGCTGCTCGGCGCGGGGAATGTGGATGAGGCGCGGCGCTATCTGGACCAGATGCAGGCCCGAGGCGCAGCGATGACACTGCACAGCTATTGTCAGAGCCAGGTGATCAATGCGCTACTGAACAGCTTCGCCGCCCGATGCGCCCAGGACAGCATCGATTTCGGCGTCCAGATCAACCTGCCCGACAGCGAGGTCCACGCGGAATACGAGCTGTGCATCATCCTCGGCAACCTGCTGGAAAACGCCGTCAGCGCCTGCTCCACGTTGAAGCCGGACGAGCGAAAGTTCATCGACCTGGTCATCAGGCCACAGGACACCCAATACGGCATCAGGGTCAAAAACAGCTTCGACGATCACATCAATGAGGACGCGCGCGGCCTGCTGAGCCGCAAGCCCGAAGCGGGCGGCCAACCCGGTCTCGGCATCCAGTCCATCAAAGCCATCGCCAAGCGCCACGGCGGGTCCTATTATCCGAAGTGGAAAAATGGAGTGTTCACGGCGTACGTGGTATTGAGGCGAAGTAATGTCGCCTAATCGTCTTCTTTGAAAATGACGATGCCACTGCCCATCAATCAGCACACAAACTCAGGGAAGACGATGTCCATTTTTGAATTGTCGCGCAAAATCGGAAAGTATCTGCACAAGATTCAAAGCGAGGGTTATAGCGGGTCAGCATTTATACTCTCGCTCCAGTATAGCTGCGGGGCCTCCTTTTGCCTGGAAAAGTAGGGAGTTTTGTTTACCGCATACCAGCCATTTTAGTTTACCAGTTACGCCCAGAAATCCCGGAAACACGGGGTTATCACGACAATTTTGAAGCCTTCCATAATCGCAAAGAACCCCTGAAAGCTTCAAACGCCTTCAGGGGTTTCTTGTTGCCTTGTTCGCCATAACATCAACACTACATCCTGCAGTTGGTTCATCTCGTCGGCTCTCGGTCTACCATGTCCCAGCTGGAGCCATTCAATGAGCTTTGTCGATTGGTTTTTCGTAAAACAACTCCTCAAATTTTTTGTCCAGCGCAATGCAAAGAATAAGCAAATTTTCTTTTTTATGAAACGATAGTACGAAAATGCTCCGCCAACCACCTATGCAATTGAAAGCGAAGCAATGGTATTCACAATACTCATTTTGTTGGGTATGGAAAAAATCGCAAGAAAAGCGGCTACAACGCCGAATATGATGACCCCAATTATACCCTACCATCCATACGCAACATCTCGATCAATTGCAAAAGACCTCGAGGCGATCCTCAATCCCCCGGATCGCAAGACCAGCGCCCGCAAAGCCAGGATGAAGACCGCCATGGACGCGCTTGGGGAAGCTGGCCTGACGCCAGATGAGATCGTGGCGCTTGCTGTCAAAGCAAAGAAAAGGCTTGAAAGTAACAACATCGTATGCCCTCCAGCAGTGATCACACACAAAACAAATACCTATTGACAATATCAAACTTCCGCCGTATACTGTAAACAGAAGTTATCTTCCGATTCGATCAGCACAAACCGATTCGGAAGTTTGTCAATAGCTATTCGGAAGTTTGAGCGGGGGGATAAAATGACATTTGGCGAAAAGCTCATGGCCGCACGGCTTGCGCTCAATCTGTCGCAGACGGAGCTGGCCGAAAGGGCGGGGATCACGGAGCGGTCCATCTACAGCTACGAGCAGACCGGCACGTTCCCCCGAACCGCAGTCCTGAAGAGGCTCGCGGAGTCCTTGAACGTCTCCGTCGCCTACCTCATGGATGAGGACGAAGTGGACAAGAATAAGCACATCGATGAGGAGCTGTTCGTCGCCAACGCGAGAAACGCGTTTGGGCAAAAGGGCGCGCGCGAGGCGCAGTCGGTGCTCGACAAGGCGTCCGCGCTGTTTGCGGGCGGCGAACTGGACGACGAGGCAAAGGACGTGTTCTTCCGCTCGCTGATGGAGGTCTACCTGGAATCCAAGACCGAGGCGAAACAGAAATTCGCGCCCAGGCGTCGAAAGCGCCGCGCATAGAGCATACGAATTATTCAAAGGCAGGAGGTGAATTCGATGCCGTCCATAGACTACATTGCGGACGTGGTTGATCAGTTGAAGCGCAAGCATGATACCTGCGACCCCTATGCGCTATGCGACGCGCTCGACATTCGCATCCGCCACAAGGACCTGGGGACCGACATCAAGGCTTACTACTTTTATCAGTCCCGCATCAGGAGCATCATCTTGAACAACCGCGTATCGGAAAGCATCCGCCGCATCCTGGTCGCGCACGAACTGGGGCACGACCGCCTGCACAGGGACATCGCGATGCTCAAAGGGTTCCAGGAGGTCGAGCTGTTCAACATGGCGCAGCCCGCCGAATTCGAGGCCAACCTGTTCGCCGCCGAACTGCTGATCGACGACGAGGAATTGCTTGGCA
>JAVBTW010000332.1:0-10218 GCA_031555975.1 Eubacteriales bacterium | reverse complement strand
GCACGCCGGTTGCGCGCCGCATCAATTGGTACAAGCCCGTCTTTGCCGCGCGCTTGATGGTGCGCTTGATGAACAGTGCGTCTGTCTCGGCCTTGGCGGACACGCAGGTTTCCATGCCGCCCATGCGCCAGTCCTCGGTGTAGATGCCGCCGGACTCCATATGCTCATGCCACAGCACGGTATCGCCTTCGTTGATGGACACCCGCGCCTGGGGATCGAACAGCTTGATCACGTCCTGCAGTTCCGCCTGCAACTCCGGCAGATTCGTCAGTAAGTGGTAGGTCATAGCCCGAACCTCCGCTTTACATTGCCAATGGTGTCACTGTCGCCGTGGCCGGGATAGATGCGGATGTCCGCTTCCATCGCAAACAGTGTGTGCAGCGACTTGCGCAAATCCGCCGCACAGCTGGATGCGAAGTCCGTTCGCCCAAAACCGTCCCGGAACAGCGTGTCGCCTGTGAACATGACCTTCGAATCAGGGAAGTAGAAGCAGGCCCCGCCCGGCGTGTGGCCCGGGGTTTCGATCATCCGAATGCTCTCGCACTGAAGTGCCAGTTCGGTACCGCTCACTCTTTGCTCGACCGTGAGCTTCAGCGGCGCCCAACGCGCCACGACGCTTGGCGGCAGCTTCAGGGGGTATGGATCGAACAGCATCGCCTCATCGCGCTCATGCACCCAAACCTTCGCAGCGGTTTTCTGCACCAGTTCCGGCACAGCCAGGATGTGGTCAAAATGGCCATGGGTGAGAAAAATGTGGGTCAGCGTCAGTCCGCGCTGTGCGATCTCGTCGATCAGCGCATCCGGTTTGTCTCCGGGGTCCACCAAAAAAGCCTCCGTTCGGCCATCAAAGTAGCCGAGGTAGGCGTTCTCCTCGTAAAGGCCCACCGTGAGCCGCACTACATTCAGCATCGCTCTCTCAAAACCCCTTCCGGCTGTCCATCAGTATCGTCACAGGCCCATCATTGACGAGCGCCACCTTCATCTCGGCTTGGAATTGGCCCGTCAGCACATCAATGCCCTGGTCGCGCACGTCTGCAATCAAGCGCTCCAGCAGCGGCACCGCCAAGTCCGGCCTGGCCGCCGTGGAAAAGCTGGGCCTGCGCCCATGCCGCGCGTCCCCCGCCAGTGTGAACTGGGACACGATCAGCAGTTGACCGCCCAACTCCAACAGCGAACGGTTCATCTTGCCCTCGTCGTCCTCAAAAATCCGCAGTTTTGGGATCTTGCCCGACATATACAGTGCGTCCTGCTCCGTATCGCCCTCTTCCGCGCAGACCAGCGTCAATAGGCCGGGACCGATGGCGGAGATGACGCGGCCATCGACGGAGACGGACGCTTCGGTGACGCGCTGGATGACGGCACGCATGATCAAAAGCCCCTTTCGGTGTTGTATACGTACACAAGTGGGCGCTCACGCGCTCGTCCTGTACACTTCGATGATGTCCTGTCGCTTCAGCAGCTGTTTGATGATCTTTTCCAGCTGCTGCGTATCCCTGATCCCCAGCGTCACATTGATCACCGTATGCTGGTTTTTGTCCACCCGCGCCGTCAACGCCAGAATTTGCACTTCCATCTTGGAGAACAGCATGCTCACGTCCGCCAGCAAACCCATGCGGTCATAGCCGACAATCTGAATGTCCGCGTTGTGCACGCCTGCAACATCCGCCTCCCAGGCGACCTGGATCAACCGCTCCGGGGTGGTCAGAAAATCCTTCATGTTATCACAGTCGTTGCGGTGTACGCTGACGCCGCGCCCCCTGGTGATGTAGCCCACGATGTCATCTCCGGGAAGCGGGGTGCAGCATTTTGCGAACCGGACCAACATGCCGGGCTCACCCTCCACGATCACGCCATGGGACGAATGCTGCTTGTTCTTGGCGTCCAGCGCACTGTCGCGCACCTTTTGCATTTCGACTGCCGTGATCACCGGCACAGGAATCTGTGGTTCGATCTTCTGCGCCTTTTTGAAGATGTCAATCAGTTTGTTGAGGATCTGTCCGCAAGAGATGCCGCCGAATCCCACTGTGACGTACAGGTCGTCCAGACTGGTCAGGCCATATCGCTTATAGACCGGCTCCATGAATTCCGGCTTGTGCAACTGACTCCAACTGTAGCCCAGCCGCTTGGCCTCGCGCTCCAGCGCCTCTCTGCCCTGCTCGCGGTTTTCGTCCTTGAACTCATGCTTGAACCAGGCGCGGATCTTGCTGCGGGCCTCGCTTGTCTTGACCACCTGGAGCCAGTCCCGGCTGGGTCCGCGGGACGCACTCGACGTCAGCACTTCGACAAAGTCGCCCGATTCCAGCTCGTGCTGCAGCGGCACGATGCGGCCATTCACCTTCGCGCCCACGCACTTGTTGCCGATGGCCGTGTGAATGGCGTACGCGAAATCCAGCGGCGTCGCACCGCGCGGCAGGCTGATGACATCGCCCTTGGGCGTGAACACAAACACTTCATCCGAGAACAGGTCTACCTTCAGCGCGTCCATGAACTCGTTCGGATCGCGCGTCTCATCTTGCCAATCCAGGATCTGGCGCAGCCAGTACAGCTTGTTGTCCAAGGTGTCGGTCTGCTTGCCTTCTTTGTAGCGCCAATGGGCCGCAATACCGAACTCAGCGGTGCGGTGCATCTCGCGGGTCCGAATCTGTACTTCGAACGACAGCCCGCCCATGCCCACCACGGTGGTATGAAGCGACTGGTACATATTGCCTTTCGGCATGGAGATGTAGTCCTTGAACCGGTTGGGCACCTGTGTCCACAGCGTGTGCACGACGCCCAGCGCCATATAGCAGTCGGGGATCGAATCCGTGATCACACGAACGGCGATCAGGTCGTAGATCTGGTCGAAGGTCTTGCCCTGGCCTTTCATCTTCTTGTAAATGGAATAGAAATGCTTGGGCCTGCCGTCGATCTCAGCCACGACGCCCTGTTTTTTCAGTTCATCGTCCAACACATTGATGACATTCACAATCGACTTTTCGCGCTCTTCGCGCTTCATGCCCACCTTTTCCACCAGGTCGTAGTATCCATCGGGATCAATATAGCGCAGCGCGATGTCCTCGAGCTCCCACTTGATGGTGGAGATGCCGAGCCGGTGCGCCAGCGGCGCGTAGATGTCCAGCGTCTCGCGCGCGATCGGCAACTGGCGCGCTTCATTTTGGAATTTGAGTGTGCGCATGTTGTGCAGTCGGTCGGCCAGCTTGCTCAGCACCACGCGAATGTCCTTCGCCATGGCCAGAAACATCTTGCGCAAGCTTTCTGCCTGCTGCTCTTCTTTGCTGGTAAAATCAAGGCGGCTCAGCTTCGTCACGCCATCGACGAGCTGGGCCACATCATTGCCGAATTTCTTCTCAATCTGCTCCACGGTGATCTCAGGACAATCTTCGACACAGTCATGAAGCAGGCCCGCAGCGATGGTCGCCGCATCGAGCATCAGGTCTGCGAGGATATCTGCCACACGGTATGGATGGGTGAAATACGGCTTGCCGGATTTGCGCATTTGGCCCTCGTGGGCGCTCTGGGCAAACTGATAAGCCCGCTCGACGAGGCTCAGATCGTCGTCGGGATGATAGTGCCTGATCTTGGTCAGCAGCGCCTGCAGCTGCGCATCGGGCTCTGGTTTTATGGTCCTGTCAGTCGCATCGTCCAAGTTCCGTTCTACCTCCCCCAACCTCGCAGGTCCTGCAGCCATTGAAACGTCCGATTCTCCGAGGGATCCGCCTTTTTCGGGTCCGCCATCGCGACCATGAAGGGATCCAGTCCCAGTCGTATCAGTTCCATATCGGAAAGCACCGCCAGTCCCAGCGCCGCGCCCGCGCCTGTCACGCGCCCATCCTGGGCCAGCGACGAGAGCACGGCGTCCGCGCCTTTCATGGCCATGGGCCGGCGCAGCAGGTCGCGCACACAAACATACAGCATGCGGAGCGCGTCTACATCCGGTATCTCGTCCATCCAGGCCGCGCGCGCGGTCATGGGTTCCCATGCGTCCGAGAGGCTCAACAGCGCGCCCGGCGCATCCAGCATGATCACCCGCGAGTAACCGAGCGGCGCCTCGCCCAGCGGCAACACACACACGGCGCTGATGGGCAATCCAGCATCGGGCCAGCGCCCGAACAGCAGGTCAAACCGGTCCCCCACACCCGCCTCTTCGCAAGCTTCTAGCAGTTCTAAAAGCGCATTCCGGTCCGTCGCGACGATCAGTGTGCCGTAAGCAGATGCCGCCAACCAACGCACCGCATCGGACACGTCGGCATAGACCTTCGCCTCAGATGCCCCCGTTTGAGGCGGGCAGTGCGCGCATGGCTGTTGCGGTTCGCCCTGCCCTTGCACTTGGGTATGCGCCCAATTATATACCTTTTCTGTTAAGAACATACGCTCCATGGCGTCCCATTTTGAAGCCGATTCCGTCAGCGCAGCCAGCGGTCTGGGCGGCAGCACCGCTTTTAACTCCATTTGAACGCTAGACCAGCCATTGAACTCGTTGATCTTGGGCTGATACAAAAGCCGCAACCAGCCCTCCATGTTGGGTGTCTTTGCGCCCATTCGAAAGCCGATCGCGCTCACCGTCGCGCCGCCTTCCGTCAGCTTCATGGACAGGTGCGCACCGTCAGCGCCTACCGCGCGGGCCGATTCCACCTTCGCTTCAGACAGCATCACCGGCGCGGGATTGCCGAATCCAAACGGCTCCAGCTTTGAAAGCGCGCCGACCAGCGGCTCCGTCAGGTCCGTGATGCCCATCTCCAGGTCGTATTCCTCGCGCGGGACATAAACCGCCGGGTCCGCATTCCGATGCAGAAAGGCATCCAGCGCCTCGGTGAACGCGCCGACATTTGCCCTGGGGATTGAGAGGCCCGCCGCCTGCTTGTGGCCGCCAAACCGGGTCAACAGCGCGCTGCAGGCGCCAAGCGCCCAATGAATGTCCACGCCGGGAATGCTGCGGCAGGAGCCCGTCAGCTCCCCGCCGTCGCCAGACAACAGCACCGTTGGCATGTGATACTTTTCGACCAGCCGACTGGCCGCCAGACCGATCACGCCCACGTTCCAGTCGGCGCCGTGCAGCACGATCACGCGCCGGCTCGCAAAATCAAACCCTGCCATCTGCAAGTTGGCCTCCGTGAGGATCTTCGCCTCCACATCGCGCCGCATCTGGTTTTCGGCCTCCAACTCCTGCGCAAGCGGGTCCGCCTCCTGGGCGCTCTTGGCGATCAGCAATTGAAGCGCACGGTCCGCATCGCCCAGCCGCCCGCCCGCGTTTAGTCTTGGGCCCAGCACAAACGCGATGCCGCTGGCCCGCAGCGCACTCAGTTTGATGCCCGCCACGCTCGCCAGGGCGGCAATGCCGGGTCTTGGATATTTTTGGATCTGTACCAAACCACAGGCGACAATCGCGCGGTTTTCACCCTGAAGAGGCACCACATCCGCCACCGTCGCAAGGCAAGCCAGATCCAGCACCTTCATGGCCTGTTCGCGATCCAACGCCATCGCCAGCTTGAACGCGACCCCCGCGCCACAGAGCGACGGGAACGGATAGCCGTCCAGCAGCGGATTGACCACCGGGCACGCCGGCAGCAGTTCCGAAGGTTGATGATGGTCTGTGATAATGACGGGCAGGCCCAACTCATTGCACAGGTCCACCTGTTCCACGGCCGTGACGCCGCAGTCCACTGTGATCAACAGTCCGGCCCAGTTGGCGATCTCGCGAATGGCAGACTCGTTCAACCCGTAGCCTTCATCGTGGCGCTTGGGTATGTAGCTCTTGACCTTGATGCCCAGTTTCCCAAGCACGATACCCAATACGGCAGTGGCGCACACGCCATCCACATCGTAGTCACCATAGACGCATACGGTGCTGCCTTCGTTCCGCGCGCGCTCTATCAACGCGATCGCTTCGTTCATGGCGCTGAGCAGCATCGGATCATGTAGCTGGTCCAGAGACGGCGATAAAAACGCCGCCGCCTCTTCCTCACTCTCGATGCCCCGCGCGCAGAGCAAACGAAACAACGGTTCCGGCATCCCGCTCGGGCGGACAAACCGAACCTCGCCGTCCCCACGCTGCACCAACCGAACCATAGCGTCCTCCGATCCAAAAAAGGATCAGGTCTGATCCCGATCCACATGTGCAATAATAAATCATTATATAGGAAATGTGGAATTGCGTCAATGTCGAAATAGGGCGAGCAGACAAGCGTTGGCCCCTGACACTGTTCCTGGAAAACTGCGTCTGCCGGAGCAGCGATGATCGGCGCTGAAAAGGGCTTGCCAGATCGCTCCGGCAAGCCCCTATCTAGGTAAGCGCTGATCAATTCGGTTACTGGCTGGCGAGCTGAATTTGTGTCCAGGTGTGCTTGCAGAAACCGAAGGCGTAGCAGCGATACGTCGAGTGTTTTTGCAGGCGCACATGGGCGGAAAGGCAGCCTCCAAACGGTGACCGAATTGTTCAGTGCTTACCTAGTTCATCTTGATCGGCTCCTGCAGTTCCTCTACATCGCTGTGCTGTATCTCGATCTCCTCAAACTTGTCCGCCACCGTCAGGAAGATGTCCACGATGTCCGGATCAAAGTGCGTCCCGCGACCGTCGCGAATGATGTCGGTCGCCTGCTCGTAGGTAAACGGCGGCTTGTAGCACCGCTTGTTCACCAGCGCGTCGAACACGTCCACAATCGCGACGATCCGTGCGCTCAGCGGTATCTCCAACCCTTTCAGTCCGTTAGGATACCCTTTTCCGTCCCATTTCTCGTGGTGGCTCAGGCAAATGTCCTTGCAATGCTTCAAATACATCGTGTCGCTTTCGCCATCCGCTGTGATCGCGTCCACGATGTTCGCGCCGATCGTCGTGTGCGTCTTCATGATTTCGAACTCGGCGTTCGTCAGCGCGCCCGGTTTCAACAGAATCTTGTCCGGAATGCCCACCTTGCCGATGTCGTGCAACTTCACTGCACTGATGATCGAGCTGTATTTTTGCGCCACCAGTTGGCCTCTGAATTGATCCTCTTTCAGCATCGCGTTGATCAGCGCCTTGGTCAGTTCGCTGGATCTGCGAATGTGCGTGCCCGACTCCAGATCGCGGTATTCGATGATCGTCGCCAGCGTCTCCAGCGTGTTTTCATGGACCGCGACCAACTCCGCGATCTTTTTTTCCAGCATCTCTTCCAGCTGGTCGCGGTAGCGCTTCAGTTGAATGTGGTTGTCCACGCGGGCCTTGACCACATCGGGATTAAAGGGCTTTGAGATATAGTCGCTAGCGCCCTCCTTCAGCCCGCGCGACTCATTGGCGCTGGCATCGGCTGCAGTGATGAACAGCACGGGTAGTTTCTCCGTGCGGGCATAGCTCTTCATCGTTTCGAGGACTTCAAATCCGTCCATGCCCGGCATCATGATGTCGAGCAGCACGGCGTCGGGCAGCGGTGATTGGTTGAACAGCATGTCCAGAGCAGCCTGGCCGTTGTCCGCTTCCATGATCTCATAATCGTCCTGCAAAATCTCGCGCAGAATGATCCGGTTAATGTCAATATCGTCGACGATCAGTACGCTAGACAAGGTCCTTAACCCCCCTTTGCTTTCGCGCTCTGCGGCGTTTGATCACCACAGCTTTATCCATTGCTTTGGGTACCGGATACTTTTTTTCACTCTATTAAATTGTATACTAACTTCACTACAAATGCAAGGGTAAGCGCCTGAAACGTCCGGGAAAAACGTTAAGGTTAGAATAATTCTCAGTTTGTCAATGTCCATGCGCACCCCATTGAGTGCCGATGTCGCCCGCGCATATGGTCCGCAAAGTCAATTTTCGATGCCCCGCATCAGCTTTGCGGTCAGTATCCGGCGCACACTCTGGTCGATCCGCTGTTCCGTAATTTCACCGGATTTGACCAGCTCGATCAACGCCGCCGCCGTCTCCCTGAAGTTCTGGGGCAGCAGCAGGATGTCAACGCCTGCGTCCACCGCCATCCGCGCGATCTGCTTTGGTGTGTAGTGGTCCGAGATCGCTTTCATCCGCAGCCCGTCCGTGATCACCAACCCGTCAAAGCCCAGCTCCTCGCGCAGCACCTCCGTGATGATTGTGCGGTTCAGAGACGCGGGCGCCGTATCGTCTACGCCCAGCGCGGTCAGGTGCGAAACCAGCACCATGTCCGCGCCCGCCTCGATGCCCGCTGCAAACGGGATCAGCTCGCACGAGCGCATTTCATCCAGTGTGCGGTCGGTCGTGGATGTGGCGTCGTGCGAATTGACCGACGTGTTGCCATGACCCGGGAAGTGCTTTACAGCGGCCATCACACCGTTGTCCTGCAGGCCCATCACTGCCTGCTCCACAAACTTTGCAACAGTCTGCGCATCACTGCCAAATGCGCGATTGCCGATCTCGGTGTTATCCGGGTTGGTGATCACGTCCGCTACCGGCGCGAAATCTAAGTTGAATCCAAACTGGCCGATGTCGCTGGCGATGGTCTTGTACGCGTCATACGCGCGCTGGGGATTGCCCTCGTTGGCCAGCGTCATCATGGGCGGGAACTTGGTCGTGCTGAGCTTCGACGCGCAACGGGCCACAGCGCCGCCCTCTTCGTCCACAGACATAAACAACCGGGGCATGCCAATCTGATCCGCATAGCCTTGGGTATTCAGAATCATCTTGGTGGTCTGTTCTCGGCTTTTCAGGTTCGCGCTGAAGTAGATAAGCCCGCCAACAGGGTATTGTCTTAGGGCTTTTTCCGTTTTATCGCCCGCCTGGGTCACGTTGGTCACGCCGGTCAGCGACTCCGGATCGACGATGAACATCTGATAGACCTTCTGCGAAACGGTCATCCCTTCCATCATTTCGTCCACGCGCTTTTCAACGTCAACCGTAGCCTCTCCCAAGGGGTCACTGGGCACCGCGCTGCCGTATGCGCCCATCGGCTGGACCATGAGCAGCAGCGCGAGCATCAGTGCGCCAAGTCTTTTCCTCAACAGAACTCAACTCCCCAATCATCAATATGCATGTGTTAGACTTGATCATATCACTTTCGGTTTCAACTGTCCAGCTTGACATCGCATCGGGTGAATGTTACCATGGAACCGGATTTTGCTGTCGAGCGAAGAGCATTGAGGAGGCCTACATCCCATGAAACCTTGTCTGATCATAATGGCCGCTGGCCTGGGCAGTCGCTACGGCGGCATGAAGCAAATCGATCCCGTGGACCAGGACGGATGCGCGATCATCGACTATTCGATCTACGACGCCCGCCGCGCGGGATTTGAGCAAATTATTCTGGTCATCAAGAAGGAGAACGAGGCGGATTTTCGCGACACCGTCGTGAAGCGCGCTGGCGCGAGCGCCCACATCCAGTTCGCGTACCAGGACCTGAGCAAGGTCCCCGAGGGCATCCAAATTCCTGCGGGCCGCACCAAGCCATGGGGCACCGCCCACGCAGTGCTGTGCGCGAATGACCTGGTGAGCGGCCCGTTTGCCGCCATCAACGCGGACGACTTTTATGGCCGCCGCGCCTATGAACAGGTACACCGCTTTCTGTGCGCGGGCCATGGCGACAACGCCCATGCCATGGTGGGTTTCCGCATCAAAAACACGATCACCGACAACGGGTCGGTGTCGCGCGGCGTGTGCCAGACGGACCGAAGCGGCCATTTGACCGAGATCATTGAGCGCACCCGCATCGAAAAGCGCGACTGTGGCATCGCGTTCACTGAGGACGGCAAAAGCTGGACGCCTCTCGATCCGGACACGCTGGTGTCCATGAACATGTGGGGTTTCGGCAGCGCCATGATGGGCGAAATTGAGCGTCGATTCGGCCCTTACCTCAAAGAAAACCTGAGCGGGAACCCGCAGAAGCTGGAATACTTCCTGCCCTATGTGCCGGACCGGCTGATCAAGGAGGGCGTGGGCAGCGTGGCCGTGCTGCCGACCGAGGACAAGTGGCACGGCGTGACCTATGCAGACGACATGCCTGCCGTGCGCGAGGCGATCGCGGCGTTGAAGCAAACCGGCCAGTATCCGGAGCGGTTGTGGGGGTAAAGCCTGGCCCGCCGCCCACCCTACGCTGTCATCCTGAGCGCGGCGAAGGACCTCCATGCAACAGCGAAGTTTTCCATTTCAGAAAACACCGTTGCGACAGGGAGGTCCTTCCCATAGCACAGGATTGCAACGCAGAGGGGAAGGCGACACATCGCCGCACATCAAGCCTCAATTACGCCGTGTCGTCCGGCAGCACCTCCGCCTACCCTGCAAAC
>JAVBTW010000028.1:0-8491 GCA_031555975.1 Eubacteriales bacterium | reverse complement strand
ATTTGCATTTTCCTCATTCCTCCTCCTCGTCTTCGTCCATGCACGCGGGCAGGTTGCCTCGGGCCGCGGACAGCTTGATGCGCGGGTCAATGATGCCATACAGAATATCCACGATCAGGTTGGCGATGACGAGGAACACGCCATAAAACGCGGTCATGCCGAGCACCATGGTATAGTCCAGATCGTTGATGGATTGCACATAGAACTTGCCCATGCCGGGGATCGCGAAGATGCGCTCCAGCACGAACGTGCCGGTGAGCACGGCCGCAGTCATCGGTCCCATGATCGTCACGATGGGCAGGATGGCGTTGCGCATCTCATGCCGCCAGATGATCTGCCTGGGCGACAGGCCCTTGGCGCGGGCGGTCAATATATAGTCCTGATGGGTGACCTCCAGCATGCTGGAGCGCATCAGGCGGGTGATCAAAGCCAATGTGTATAGGCTGAGCGCGATGACCGGCAGGATCATGTGCCGCCAGCTCTCCCACTGGGCGGCAGGCAGCCATTTGAGCTTGATCGCAAACACCAGCTGCAGCACCGTGCCGATGACAAAATCGGGCATGGAGATGCCGATGATGGCGATGAATACGCAGATCACATCCAGCGCCTTGCCCGCCTTTTGAGCGGCCATGGTGCCCAGAAAAAGGCCCACCGACAGCGCCAACAGCAGCGCCCGAATGCCCAACCCCGCGGAATACGGGAACGTCTGGGCGATGGTGGAGTTGACGGTCCTGCCCGGATACTTGAGCGACACGCCCAAGTCGCCGTGCAGCAGATTTCCGACGTAGGTCAGCCATTGCTCCCAAATGGGCTTGTCCAGTCCATAATAGGTCATCATCTTTGCCCGGATGGCCGGATTGGTCTTTTCGCTGAGGAATGGATCGCCCGGAAGCATGCGCACCAGCGCAAAGATAATGGTGATCAACACGAGCACCGTGATCATTGCGATGAGGGTCCGTTTTGCGATGTATCGGATCATGGACTCAGCTCCCATTTAGTGGAATACAGTAATCAGGATGATGGCGTAAGAACAGGCGGCCGACCTGGTCGCCGCGCTCAACCTGTCATCCTGAGCAAAGCAGAAAGACCTCCCCGCCCACAGGCGACGTTCCCTGCCAGCAAGTACGTCCGCGATCGCGGCGGGAGATCCTTCGGCTTCGCTCAGGATGACGCGATGGGGGGACGCATACCCCCGCATGCATCAATCAGTCTACAAAGTACGCATAAGTGTAGTCAAGGCTGGAACCAATGTAGAAGCGCACCAGGTTCTTCAACTTGGTGTTGATCGCGTAGGGCACCTGACGAACCTGCAGCGGCACGATGCCCGCCTGCTCCATCAGGATCTGCTCGGCTTCTGCGTACATGCCCAGGCGGGTCTTGACGTCCGGATAGGTGTTGGCGGTGTTGACCAGTTCGTCATACTTCGGATCGGCGTACTTGCCGCCGTTCTGGGCGTTGGTGGACACAAAGTAGCTCAGATAGGTGTAGGGATCGTTGTAGTCGGGCATCCAACCGGCATAGATCAGGTCAAAATCGCCCGCGACGCGGTCCGCCAGCATCGCCTTGTAGGTGACTGTCTCGATCTCGACCTTGATACCCAGCGCACGCTGCCACTGGTCCTGGCAGTTTTCTGCAATCATCTTGTTGGCCGCGGTGTCGGAGACCTTCAGCTTGATGGCAATGTCGGCCGCGTTCGCGACGCCCATCGCGTCCATGGCAGCTTTCAGGTGCTCAGCTGCTTTATCCGGCTCCGCCACCGGCTTGTACACATCGATCGGATACTGCTCGGTATAGAAGCCGCCGTCCGCGCCGCCCATCTGCGGCAATACGAAGCGTGTGCCGGGGGCGTACAGCCCGTTGGTCGCGATGGCCACATATTGCTCGCGATCCAGTGCATAGTTGAGCGCCAGTCGGAAGTCCTGATTGGCGAGGATGGGGTTGGTGGTAGATGCCAGGTTGATGCAGAACCAGTCCACAGCGCCGGAAGCGTAGCTCTCGACGGTGGCGCCGGTCAGCATATCGGGCGCCTGCAGGTACATGGGGGCAATGGCCACCGGGATGTCGGCGATGTCCAGCTCGCCCGTCTCCATCATCGCGAATGCGGCCTCGGATTCCATGATCTGGAACTGTACCGAGTTCAGCTTGACCGCCTCACGGTTCCAGTAGTGCTCGTTGGGCACCATCTTGATGGATGTGTCCACCAAATACTCGGTCACGGTGAACGCGCCGTTGGTCAGCATGGAATCGGCGGACAACGCGTACTGGTCGCCGTATTTTTCCACCAGTTCCTGCTTGACCGGATAGAAGCAGGGCATGTCTAGGAAGCCCAGATAATAGGGCGCGGGGGTGACAAACTCAATCACGAACGTGTTGTCGTCAGGGGCGGACACGCCGAGCTGATCCACCGCCAGCGAGCCGTCCATGACACCTGCTGCGTTCTTGATTTCGTACAGCACCCAGCTGTAGTCGCGCGGAATGGCCGGATCGGCCAGGCGGCGGAACGCATACACAAAATCGTTCGCCGTCAACGCGGAGCCATCCGACCAGCACGCGCCTTCGCGCAGGTGGAAGGTCATCTTCAGGTTATCGGGCGCGACTTCCCAGCTATCCGCGACGCCGGGGCCAACCTGGCCCGCGTGGGTGCGGATCAGGCCCTCGCCGATGCCCTTGAGCACATCGTATGAGGGCGCGGCATTGAAGTGCTGCGGATCGATGGTGGGAACAGAAGTCAGGGTGAGGCGAAGATCCTGGTTTGCGCTGACGGTTTCAGCCTCGGCCAGGGCGATGGGGGTTGCCATGATCAACACGAGCGCCAGAAGTAGACACAGTAGTTTCCGCATGGTAGAGATCCCTCCCACTGAGTATTTGTTCTTCATAATTATAACACAATATGCTCATTATTCAATACGCAATGGCTCTTTGCTCAAATTATTTTGCGTCACTCGATCAAATCAGCCAAATTATTACGCTGGCGCAGCACGGGGGGCAATGCCCAATCTCGCAAAGAATGGCAAAATGCGCAACCGAACTTTACATTTTTTTGCGCTTGTGATAGAATTGCTGAAACGAACATGTGGAAGAAGTGAACACACATGCAAGGCGATGCCCGTGCATTGGTAGAGGTCAGTCACCTGAAAAAATACTTCCCCGTGGGAAAACAGAGCCTGAGGGCTGTGGATGATGTCAGTTTTTCCATTCTGCCAAAGGAGACTTTCGGCCTGGTGGGCGAGTCCGGCTGTGGCAAATCCACGATCGGGCGCATGCTCGTCAAGTTGTATGAGCCGACAGAAGGCGAGATTCGCTTCGACGGCCGGGATGTGTTGCGCCTTGACAGGAATGGCCGCAAAGCGCACGCCAAGGAAGTGCAGATGATCTTTCAGGACCCTTATGCCTCTCTCGATGGACGCATGACCGTGTCCGACATCGTCGGCGAGGGCTTGGACACCCATTTCAAACTCTCACCCGCCGACAGGCAGGCGGCCATCTACGATGCGCTGGACAAGGTCGGCCTTTCTAAGGACCACGCAAACCGGTTCCCGCACGAGTTTTCCGGCGGCCAGCGCCAGCGAATCGGCATCGCCCGCAGCTTGGTGATCAACCCCCGCTTCATCGTCTGTGATGAACCGATCTCCGCATTGGATGTGTCCATTCAGGCGCAGGTCGTCAATCTGCTCATGCGGCTGCAACAGGAGATGGGCCTCACCTATCTCTTCATCGCGCATGACCTTTCCATGATCAAAAACATCTCCAATCGTGTATTGGTCATGTATCTGGGCCGCATGATGGAGCTTGCGGACAGCGTGGAACTATACAAAAACCCACAGCATCCCTATACCAATGCGCTGTTTTCCGCCATCCCGGTGCCTGACCCGGACTACGAACAACAGCGCCAGCGCATTCTCCTAAAGGGCGACGTCCCAAGCCCGATCTCCCCGCCGTCCGGCTGCCGCTTCCGCCGCCGTTGCCAATACGCGATGCCGGTCTGCAAGGAGTCCACGCCTGAAATGAAACAGGTCGCGCCGGGACACTTCTGCGCTTGCCACCTCCATGGCTGATCAGCGGGGCATGACGGGCAGGACCGGCAGGCGCGTGGTATCGATATTGGTGTCGTCCACGATGAGGCTCATCTCGCCGCGCCAACCGGCGTCCATGAAGTTGGTCACCAGCATGTACAGCCGGATGTTTTCGATCTCCATATACAGCTCAAACGACGCGTCGGGCTCGGTGGACCGCCACATGAGCTGCTCAATGTCCAAGAGATCCCCTGCCTTCGGCGGGGCGTAGTAGGCAGAAAACGCGCCCACGCCGGTCTCATCAATGCAGCTCCATACATACCCATAGGGTCGCGAGCCGCTCAGCGCGCCCGCGATTTCCGCGTATGCGGCATTGTACCTTTCTGCGAACGCCATCAGTAGTGCTTCGTCGATGTCAAATCCCATTTTCAGCGGCTCAAATTCCAATGTCAGGGACGTAAAATGCTGCCGGTCCTGAAAGTAGCCGTTGGTGGCGACCGGATACCCGGCAATCTGGCCGGTGCCGTACCGGCTGTCCAAGATGCGCCCTGCCTCGTTCATTTCAGCCAACTCGCCATCAAATTCGTCCCCCACCAGCGCGCGATACTCCGCCTCTGTGATGCCGAATTCGATGCCCCAGAGTGAATAGACCGGATCGCGGTACTCCGGTGCTGCGGCGCGGGATTCGACCAGTGCGGCGATGCGTTCCATCGGGAACGTCTCCACGGCCTGCGGTTCCCCGCCAAGTCCTTCCGCGATGGCCAGCGACAGCGCCCCGATGTATTTCGTGTTCGGAGAACAGCTCATATTGCAAGTCAGTTCTGCGCGGTCCCAGCTCAACGTCAGCACGGCATCCGCGTACATCCTGCCGAACGCGCGCACAATCGACTCCACGTCCGGCAACGTGCCGCGCATGGGTGGCGCAAAGCGCGTCGGCGCGCCGGACGCATCCACAATCAGCGTACTCTCCAGCTGTACAGAGCGCGGCGCGCCAAGAAAACCTTCCAGCCCTTCGGCCAATCCCCGGATCTTCTGCGTGTATTCGACCAGCGTAGCTTCGCCCGGCTCACCCCAGCTTCCCGAATTTCGCACCGCGCCCAACACCCCGGACAAATGCTCACCGTCCTGAAACAGCCCCGTCAGCGAGATGTGCACACCGCCCAGTTCAGCGCCCCGCACGAACAGCGCGGGTTGTGTGCCCGACCGCTCGACCGGTTCTTTTCCGGTCGCCTCCCGCATCCGCGCCATATACTCGGCGCGGGGCATGCCCATCCGAACACCCCAGGGCATGCCCGGCGCCGCGCCCTCCGACCGAGCGGCCAAGGGACCGGCGAACAGCAGCAAAAAGCACAATGTAAGTACAAAGCGCTTCACAACTCTTCCTCCTTCACGAAAAGGGTTCCACTCAATGCCGCTCAGGATGACACGGAAATGGACGCATCGTCGCTCAGACGCTTTTGCCCAGTCACGCCACCTGCTTGCCGTTCAAAAACACGGGCACGGGTTTTTTCATCAAAAATAGGCCCAGCGCGCCAAAAACCGCGCCCAATGCCAGCGCAATGACGGCGCCGAGGGTCCGCCCACCCGGCAGGCTGATGCGGCCCGGCTCGCGCACGTCGTATTGTATGTCGAGCACCTGACCTGTGTACATGCCGCTCGTGTAAGCGCCGAGCTCGCGCTCGATCTGCTTTCCGTCCACTTCGTAGGCGACCATCACGGTGTGATCCACATCGCGCGTTCGGCTCGAAATGGATGGGCTGTCATAACTGATGGCGATGTCGGTGATCGTGGCCTTCGTCTCACCCGCAAACTCCGGCGGAATCGCGGGCACCAGCAGCAGATACGCGCCAAGTGCGAGCGCGGCCAAGCTAATGACCAGAAACAGGATGGCGATATTGCGCTGGATCTTGCTCATCATTGATCCCTCCCTCATCAAGCCTTCAGTGCATGCGCGACTTCATCATCTGAATGACCAGCCAGAGCAGGCCCACCACCGTCGCCGCCCCGAACGCCGCGGTGAGCAGGCCGCCGGCCTCGCCCTTCTCAAAAATGCCCTTGAGTCCAATCACCATCATGCAGCAACCGGCGGCAAAGATCGCGATGAGGATCACAACCACGAACACGACATTCCACTTCATGTCTCTGGCAATCTCTTCATCGCTCCGCTCGATTGAGCGGCCCGAGAAGGCCCAATCGCCTCCGCTGTTGCCCAGGATCTCCATGATCAGCTCAAGCAGATCGCACATGTCAGCCTCCTTGCATCATCTGCAGCAGCTCCGGCGGCAGCACCGCGATCGCGCCCATGAGCTGTTGCGCCATCCCAGTTTGCAATTCTTGAAGCAGCGCCTGCTGCTCCTCCTCGGTCGCCTTCGACAGGTCGATTTCTGCGTTGCCCGAACTGTCCACGGGCACATATTCGCCGGATGTGAGCTTCACCGTGAACGCGCCCAACTCCATCCCCATGAAGCTCAGCGTCGCGGTTGTGTCCGATTCAAAGTCGCCGTTCGGTCCTGCCTGGGTCTCGCTCACCGTGTTCAACAAAGCGGACATGGGCATCGCACCCTCGACCACGCTGCCGTCTGGCGCAAGCTGCTCCATCGTCAGAGTCAGCGCGTCATCGACACGCTCCTGACCGTCGCCCTTCACTGTGTGGCGCTTGTCATTCAGCGTGATCTGGCTGACCGGATCCGTGTCCACGTTTTGGACCATGCCCAGCAGCAACAGGTCCGTGTCGATGGTGCGCTCCACATGGGATTCCGACGTGCGATAACTAATCTTGGCTGCGGCCATGCCTCCGTCCTCTAGGTCCATTCTGCCCTGAAACGCGTACGCGTCGTCGCCATCCCCGATCAGCCGATCATACCGTGCAAACGCCGATTGAGGCGCGCCTTCAAACATTGGGTCCATCTGAAAGTCCACCCCGACCAGTTCAGCGCTGGCATCCTGATAAAAGTCCAGTTTCAGCGCTCCATCCGCCATCGGCGCCAGGTTCCGCATGCCCTCAGCCAGCGCCGAGGCCAGGCTGGGCATATCCACGGACTGGCCGCTGGCCGCCAGATACTGGCCCAGCATCGCCTGCAGCTCGGCGTCCTGCTCAAACGTCTCCGCCAGTTGCACCAACAGCTCCTGCATCTGTGCAGCCGTCACCACCAAGTGATCGGCGCGCACCGATCCGCCGCGCACGTCGGTCGGGGTCGTCTCCCGTTCGCTTTCAGCATACACCCCTTCGGCTCGAGAAGCCCAGGCCGCAAAGACCGCCAAATAGCGCTCTCCCACCTGCTGAAACAGCGCAACAGTCTGTTCGTCCAACTGCACCGGCAGCGGCTGCTGTTCGATCACCTCACCCAGCGCGCTTAGCGGCAGGGTCACGGTCTTGCCTGGCAGCCAATTCGTGGTGAGCAAGGCGCTGTCACCGGTCAGGAGCACTTCGCCGGTCAGCAGTTGCACGTCTTGTATGCCGATCTCCAGCGCCACGGCCGGCATGCCTGCCTCGTCCTTCGCCCACCGGGTCACGATGCGCGTATCGCTCAGCAGCTTTTGGACCGCGTCGTAGGTCTCCTGCTGCAGAAACAGCGCCGCGCCGTCACCCAACTGGACCGACACCGTCGCCGCCACCTGGCGACCGGACTCATAAGCCACATCCATGCGTTCTGACAGCAAATCCGCAGCCTGTGCGGGCAGCGCAACCGCCAGCACCAGCACCCATATCAGACATAGACCCCTCAAAAACCGCTTCATCACGACTCCTCCTCAATATTTGCTTCCTGTTGTTGCTTTCCCGGTTGCGCATACTGGATGAACAGCTGCGCGCGGTCGTGGATGCCCAGCTTCCTGTACAGCGACTGGATGTGAAAGCTGACTGTCGTGGGCCTGACAGACAGTGAATCCGCGATCTCGCGCTGTTTTTTTCCCTGCAAAAGCAGCGCGTACACCTCCCGCTCCCGTCGCGTCAGACCCGACAGCCTGTCGCCCTGCGGCGCGTCAGGTGCGGCGCTCACCGCCGCCTCGCGCTCCGCCGGGCGCAACACAGACCTCAGTTTTCCAAGCCACTTCATGCGCCCATCACCCCGCCTTCAACCTCAGTCTACCCAAACTCAGCGCGTTTGCCTAGCTATATAAACACATAGGTTCGCTCCTTCATGGCCATTCTAGCCCACTTGCCGCGGGAACGCGTCATCATTTCCCTCAACATGCGTTGATTTTTCGATGAGACGCGCATTTTGTGCGGGAAACAGCGCCAAGCCAGCCGGGAGACCGCGCAGATCTGCAGCACCTGCGCAAACCGTCTCGCCTACTCCCCCTCCCCTGTACCACCCACTCGCCGCCATCATGCTCGCGCTGTCATGACCATCATATCCATTTTCGCTTCGTTGTCCAGCTGTACACTCGCATGGGATTTCCCAAACCACCCTGTGTAAACACACAGGTTCCGCTTGGCAATGCGTCCGCTCGCGTGGTGTGCGGGCGTAAATCAGCCA
>JAVBTW010000237.1:0-6746 GCA_031555975.1 Eubacteriales bacterium | reverse complement strand
AATGGGCATCATCGTTTCCTCCTTGGTATCGTCATCCAGCTCTGATCATACACTCTCTACTACCCGGTTCCCTTCGCAAACTATCCAAGTTTGCGGTTCCGGTGAAACACGTCCTTGATATATAGCGATGAGTCAACGCGAATCGCTGACGGCTCATGACGGCTCTCGCCGTCAGGCCAGCATCTTCAGTCGATCCACGGATTTCCTCTTTTGCTCCTGTGTGCAATGGGCATAGCACCGCAGCGTCACTTGCGGTGAGCTGTGGCCCAGCAGGTCACTGAGCACCTCAACGCCCACCTGGTGTTCCAGGCACCGCGTTGCGTATGTGTGACGCAGTGTGTGGAGGTGCGCGCCTTCAATCCCGATGCGCTTCATCAAGCGTGAGAAGCGCGATTGCACTGTGCGCGGGTCCAGAGGGAGACCGCGACCGCGCTCAAAAACGAATGTGTCCGCAGGATGCGCCCACCTGCGTTGCCGCAGCAAGTCAACGATGAATCGCGGCAGCGGGACCTCCCGCTCCGAACTCTCGCTCTTGGGGCGTCCGAACAGCAGGCGCGTTTGACCGTTGCCTGCGCCAACCCGCTGCACGGTTGACGATACCTGAATGGCGTTCGCCTCAAAATCCACATTCGTCCAGCGCAGTGCACATAGCTCTCCAAGCCGCATTCCACTGTAAAGACACAGGAGATACTCCTCTCCGCCACGCCCTTGCACAGCCCGTTCCAATTTTCGCTGTTCGCTCAGGCTCAGCACGCGCGGCTTCTTTGCCTTGCCTTCGATTTTCAGCCGACGAATTGGATTGACGCACAAACCACGCTGCTCAGCGCTGTTCAGCATGTTTTTGAGCACCCGCACAATCCCTTGCACCGTCCCAGCCGCGAGTCTGGATTGCCATTCACAGACCGAAGTCTGTATTTGGTGATGCGAAATAGACCGAAGTCTGGTTTTTTCCAGTGCGGGAATCAGGTGATTTTCGGTGATGGCCCGATATGTGCCGTAGGTACCGGGGCGTACAGTGGGTTTTGCGACGTGCGCGAGCCAATATCGCGCCCAATCCGCGAATGGCTCATCCAGGATTCGTTCGCAATGTAACAAATTCTCAACATGCCTGTTTTCCATGACCTGCTTGCTCTTGCAGAGCGATAGCCGTTCGCGTAACTCGGTATATGTGTGGGCATAAAGTGACTGAAATCTGGGCTTTCCATCTGGTTTTCGCCCAATGATGTACCGCCCTTCCCAGCGTCCGTCCTTTCGCTTGTAGATGTTTTCACCGCGCTTCGCCATGATGTTACCTCCCTTATACTTGACGGCGCATCTGACGGCTCATGGAAAATGTAACCATTCCGGTAACCATCAGGCCGTATGATAGGCTCAGAGTCATAGAAAAGCCACACTTCTGCGGCGATTCGGCATTCGTGACATGAAAGCGCAACGAACAGTGCAATCACAACGGTTGCAAGCGCATTTTTTGTTTCTGATATGATTTCTTTGTAGCGGGTTATCCGGTCACAATCGATGGCTGTAAGGTGGTTTGCGCGATCTTGGATAGTTTGCGAAATGACAAAGGTCAGATTGGTCCGTAACACATGTGAATGAGCAGCTCTCATCGAGAGGCGATCGCAATGAAATGGCCATGCGCAGGAAAAAGCCAGCCTGATTGTTGAGTGAAAGCAGCAAGAGACTGGTTAGTTGTGCAAGAAATGAACACAGGGCAATATGGAAAACGACAATACATCAAAGTCAAGAATAGCTGCAACGTGCGATAAACCGGATGTGTTTTTTGCATACATGGTTTGACCGCACGATGGCATGACGCTCGAGGACCGTCAAGGGCAGCCACCGCAGCGGTCGGCGCGGAGAAGGCAGCTTTTCCCTTGACGGTTATTCACTTTGCGCTGCCCTCGTCCGTGCGGTCTGCCCAGCGGAACGGGTCAGTAACCGGTAGCAAATCGCGCCCCGACAAGGCGCTTGTTGTCGTCCTTCGGGGCGCAATCGGTGCCGCGACTATTTGGAGATCGAGTCCATAGGGGCGGCCTCAAATCCCGATTCCATCAGTGCGATCCAGGCGCTAAGGCCGCCCCAGTGGTAGAATTTGTCACTGTTCCCCACTCCGCAGCCCATGCCGTCATCGCCATCATTGTTTTCATGGACATGACCATGCAGTCTCCATTCCAGCAGCAACATGTCCAATGATTTGCGCGCCATATCCGCGCAAGCCCTCTGCTGGCCTTGCTTGCGCAGCCCCAGATAACACAAAAAGTTGATCGGCGCCCAGATGCGGCCGCGCCAATAATCCTGATCCGGATAGGCGGGGTCGTTTCGGGCAATGGACGGCATAATAAATTCGCCCCAGAATTCGTCGGGATTGTAGAAGTGCTCGTCCACACAGCGGCGCGCCTGGTCCGGCGCAATCTGATCGGACAACAGTGCATAGAAATTCGTCGGGGAGATGCGTCGCGAGAACTCCCCATTGTCAGTGCGCCTGTTTAGGAACAGCCCGAAATCATCGTCCCACAGCTTGGCGATGCCCCGCTTGGCCGTCTCTGCCCTCTGAAGCAGTTCGGCGCGCTCCTTCTCTTTGTTCAACAACTGCGCGATGTGTGCGAGCGCTTCGCAATCCATGACATACAGCCCCGTAAGTCCCACGTCGCTCAACCTCATCAGGTGGCGCGATTCATCGAAGGGCATGTCGTCGTACATGGGCGAGTTGTCCAGCCCGCTTTCCAGAGCCGCACCTGCCAAATCGCCCACATGGTAGATTTCGAAGTATCTGTCTGCGACCGGTTCAAAAGGATCACTGCCCCAGCACAGTGTGCCATCCTCGATCATTCGGTGCGCCGCAAACCAGCGGTTCCACTCCATCAGATCCTCGAACAGATCCTCCAGGAACCATTTTTCGGGATACCGCAGATAGATTTCAAGGGCGACCATGGAACCGACTGGCGGCTGGCTGCGATCGCGCGATTTCATGTCGTTGGCCGCGCCGAAGTTGGGGATGAACCCGCGCTCGGTCTTTTCTGACGTGATGGCGATGGCGTTGGCGTATGCCAAGTCTCGATTGTCGATCGATAACATCAGCGCGGCAAAGTAGCTGTCCCAGTCGAACATCACGTACCCACCCCAGCTCACGTTCCAAAGGCGGCTGACGGGCGAACAGATGCGCCGGTTTTCAGGCTCGTAGATCGTGTCCCACGCAAGGCAGGTTTTCATCGCCTGATAGGCTTCGCGCAGCTCACCATCATAGCGTGCCGATCGGGTGGCGAGCGCCTCTTTGTGCGCGTCCATGAGGGACCGCACACTCTTCTCGTCGCGACCGGGTACTGTGGCGATGGCGATGGGCATGTCAAGCTGCACCGCAATGTATGGCGTCATCAGCCCGGTGTTCAGCTCGCGCACGCGCGTACCCGTTACATACACATGGCGGACGCCCGACGGCATCGTGCCCAGTAACCGATCCCCGTCCAGCCGCGTGTGGCCGGGCAGATTCCAAAGCACCGACGCGTGAACCAGCAGCGCGGGCGGCTTTCTGTGGCTGGATTCCGGTGTGACGAGGATAAATTGCTCGTCGCCTTCGCATGCGCTTTCCACAGTAAATGTTACAGGACCGAATGTGACGCGCAGCGCGGTATAGCTGCCATCGTCGCTTCGGAACGACGGATGAATGCGTTCTTCTCGCTCGCCAAATCGTCCGATCAGCGCCTCGCGCAACACCGCACCGGTCTCGTAAGCCTTCAGCCCCAACCCCACACAGAATCCATCGGGCAGGTGGACGTGATTGAGCACACTGCGGGTATCCCAGGTGTTCCAGCCGCCGCGCCGGACAAGGTCATCCATAAATTGGGTTCGGTTCATGTGGCATCCTCCGTTCGTTTTGATCCTGTGGCCTTTACCGGTCGATGACGTTCAGTGACTGGTATCTCCTCGGCGACAAGCCCGTGCAGCGCTTAAACGCGCGGCTAAAGTATGCCGGGTCCTGATACCCCGCGCGCGCGGCAATCTCCGTGATGGAAAGCCTGTTCTGCAATAGCAGCACCTTGCTGTGTTCGATGCGGTGATTTTCGATATAGCTGGAGATCGGCTCTCCGGTTTCCGCTTTGAACCGCTGGGCAAGATGCGATGGGCTGATGAAAAACGCGCGCGCAATGGACTCAACCCGCAGATCGCCCGCAATGTGCGCATCAATGTATGCAATTACGCGCTCCATCGAGCGCATTGAGCGCCCTTCGTCCCGGTCCGGGAGCGGGGCCCTTGCCAGCGCGCGTTCGAGCGCCAGCGCATGCGGGCGAACCGGGTCATACGCCTCGTTGGGTGGCGGGCCGCCTCGGATGTGATTGAGCGTCTGCGTGAGACGCCGCAGTGACGACGTCAGCTCTTCCGGCTCCACGGGCTTGAGCAGATAGTCATCCGCCTGCAATTTGATGGCGGCCTGCGCGAACACGAAGTCGTTGTGTCCGCTCAGAATGATACACCGCAGCTCAGGCTGCATGCGCCGCGCCAGCTCAATGAATCTGAGACCGTCCATCACCGGCATCCGCACATCGACGATGGCGATGTGTGGCGCACAGCGATCGAGCACATCCAGGGCCTGCTGCCCATTTTCGGCCTGACCGCAGACCTCAAGGTCCAAAGCCAGCCAGTCCACGCGGTTGACGATGCTCTTGCGCACATAATACTCGTCGTCAACGATGAGGATGCGGTACATGGACCTGCGCCTCCTGTCGTGGTGGATTGAATCAGCTACACCAGGCTGATGGGCACATCGGCCGGGAATGACATCGTCACGGACGCGCCGCCGCGCTCAAGGTTCACGGCCTCCATGGTGAACGCATCCTGATAGATTAACCTCAGGCGCGCATACACATTCAAGATGCCGATGTGGTCGCTGGGCACATCTCTGCCCGCACCGCTGAGCGCGGCGTTCAGTTCCGCGAGCACATAGGCCGGGAAACCGCACCCATTGTCGCGCATGCTGATGCAAATCAGGCCGGCGGCAGACTGCCGGATGTCGATACACAGTTCACAGCCGTGCGGGCTGCCGGAAAACCCATGCTTGATGGTGTTCTCGACGAATGGTTGAAGGATCAGCTTGGGCACATAGATCGCATCGCTGTCCACATCGACCGTAAGGCGCATCGAGATCGCACCGGTGTGGCGCAGCTTCAGAATGGTTAAGTAGTGCTCAATGTGCGCCACTTCGCTGGACAAAGGCGCAGTCAGTTCACGGCCGAGGCAGTAACGGAACATCTGCGACAGGCTCGACGCCACTTCGATAATGTGCTCCGTGTCCCCTTCGGTGGCCATGCCGATGATCATACCCAGCGTGTTGTACAGGAAGTGGGGATGGATCTGCTGCTGCAGCGCGTAGAACGAAATGGATTGCTGCAGTGCCTCGTAGCGGCGCAGCCGCGCGTTAGCGTCCGTCAGTTTTTGCGCCATGGAGTTGAACGACCCGGTCAGCATGCCGATCTCGTCCGCGCGTTCCACGGGCAATTGCACATCGTACTGGCCCAGACGAATGTTCTCCATGCCCGCGGCCAACCGCGCCATGGGCCTGGTGGTCCTGCGGGCGATGCCGTAAATCACCAGCAGCGCCAGGAGCAGCGAAAAGGTCATCGCAGCGGCAGCAACCTTGCGCAGCAGCGACAGTCGCTCCGCGCCGTCGCTGGCGTCGGCGGTACAGATAATGCGCCAGCCCAGAGACGGAATGTGCTGGCTCAGCGGCAGATAGTGCGTGCCGTCCGTGGACTGAATCTGGCCCGCCCGATGCTCCGACGCGTCGATCAACGCATCGCGGGACAAAAAAGACATGTGTTCGTACAACGTCTCGCCGCCAGGCTCTACGATTAGCACATTTTGTATCGACGAAGGCAGTGCAAAGATCAGCTCGTCGAAGGTGCTTTGATCGAACTGCATCACCAGATAGCCATTGAAATTCAGCGTGTTGAGTCCATTTACGCGGTAGACCATCAAGTGAAGCGGGCCAGACGAGTTGATGCCTGGGCCAGACAGCTGTTGGCTGGGCATCAGCAGTCTGCGCGTTTGCGGGTGGGCGTTCATGTACTGATACCAAGCTTCCTTCGTGTAGTCAAAGATGGGGTTGATGCTGGTCACGCCCAATGTGCTGCTGACGCCGCCCTTGCGCTGAGGCGCGTAGAGGGTGTAATCCACGCCCTGCAGCACCTGCAGCTTGATCATTTTCATCAGCGCCGCAATTTCTTTCTGTGTGGTAAGCTTGTAGTATTCACTCTGGATCTTCTGCATGTGCAAAAAGCGCTGGGCTGTGTCGCTGTAGGCAATCGCGTATGCGGTATCCTCCATCCGCTGCAGCGCGCGCTGGATCTGGTAACCCGCATTGATGAGCGTGGCATTGCCCAGCTCTCGGATCTGGTCTTCATAATGCTGCGAAAAGTAGTGGTTCAAGAACAACGTGAACAACAGCTGGAACACCAGGATGACCAGTGCGATTGTTGCGAAAAGCCGCACATACAGCCGCTTGGACCATTTGTTGAGCCTCGCCTGCACAGTCATGCGCCGCCTTCCGCCTCCGTCCGTATGCACTTTATTATAGCACAGTTGTGACACGACTGCGCCCAATTTTCGCGAATTTGTCGCAAAGTCCAATTTTTCCATCGCAAATTGACATGTTCGACGACAAAAAATCTGATAAAATAACTGTAACATCACGAACGGAGGTTTGACACATGATGAAAAGGTCAATGGGTTTGTTTTTGGTTCTGTGTCTACTC
>JAVBTW010000328.1:0-7442 GCA_031555975.1 Eubacteriales bacterium | reverse complement strand
AAGACGTGCTGGGCAAGGCTATACTGCAGCGGCGGATGCGCGGCCAACGCGCTGCACGCGACGGGCAGCATAGAGGGCGTGTATGAAGCCGGATGCGAGCTGTTCAAAAAGCGGATCGAGTGCGCGATCATGATGCAGGCGGTGCGGGAGGCCAGGGCGCAGTGAAAGCCGGCGCCACGGCGCCATCCTGAGTGTAAGCGAAGGATGACACCGTGGAAAGGCGCGTCATTTAGAGGTTGTCCGTTGCGGTATCTGCGCCAACCCTGCATCGACCAGCCGCTGCAGCGACAACAGTATCCCCAGTTTCGCGTGCGGGAAGGTCAATCCACCCTGAAAATAGACGGCATACGGCGCTCTCATCGGCCCATCGGCGCTCAACTCGATCGACGCGCCCTGCACGAACGCGCCCGCCGCCATGATCACCTGTGACTCGTACCCCGGCATGTCGCCCGGACGCGGCGCCGCGAAGCTGTCCACAGGCGCGGCCGCCTGTATCCCCTCGCAGAACGCGACCACGCCCTCCGGTGTGCCAAACGTGACGGCCTGGATGATGTCGTGCCTGGACTCCGTGGCGTTGGGAACGCACGAGAAGCCAAGCCCCTCGTACAGGCGCGCCGCGAACACAGCGCCCTTCAGCGCCGCCGCGACCACCGTCGGAGCCAGGAACAGGCCTTGGTAGAATTGGGGCAGCACGGACAGGCTCGCGCCGACCTCTGCGCCCAGGCCCGGCGCGGTCAGCCGGTATGCGCACCGGTCAATGCAGTGCCGCGTGCCCGCGATATAGCCGCCGATGGGGGCGAGGCCGCCGCCCGGGTTTTTGATCAGTGAGCCAACCACCATGTCCGCGCCCACGTCTGAAGGCTCGATGACCTCGGTGAATTCGCCGTAGCAGTTGTCCACCATCACGGTCAGGCCGGGCTTTTCCTTCTTTACAAATGCGATCAGTTCACCGATCTGCCGAACGGAAAACGTGGGCCGCGTCTGGTAACCCTTGCTGCGCTGAATGGTGACCAGTTTGGTCTTTTCGTGGATCGCTGCACGGATGGCATCGTAATCAAACGCGCCGCCTTCGAGCAGGTCGACCTGCCGGTACGTGACGCCATACTCCGCCAGCGAACCCGGCGTTTCGCGGATGCCGATCACGCCCTCGAGGGTGTCATAGGGCTTTCCAGCCGGGGACAGCAGCTCGTCGCCCGGCAGCAAGTTCGCGGACAGCGCCAGTGCCAGCGCGTGGGTGCCGCAGGTGATCTGGGGCCGGACCAGTGCCGCCTCGGTAGAAAAAACCGAAGCATAGACCCGCTCTAGGTTGTCGCGGCCGTCGTCATTGTAGCCGTACCCGGTGGAACCGTTCAGATGGTAGGCGGCGACGCGGTGTTGCTGCATAGCGCGGATGACTTTCAACTGGCAGGCCTCTGCCACTTGGTCAATCCCGTCAAACCTTTCTTTGAGCGCCTCAAGCGCCCGCTCTCCGTATTGGTAAACGGCATCTGTGATGCCGAACTGGCTGTACATGGTTCATGCCTCCCTATCGCGCACCGCGTATTGGCGGTGCGGCCCGTTAGATGATAGCACCATATTTGCTGCGTTGTCAATCGGAGACGCTCAGGATGACACCCGTGTGGGCGTGCGGCGCGTCCGTCTCCGCGGAAAAGCAACACAATCTTGACTTGATCCATGGCCGATTATCCTGTATAATAGGTCGAAATGCGCAAAGGGGAGAGGGCCATGCGGCTGTTGTTGTCCCAGGCGAAGGTGTACAGGCAGGATGGGTTTGCCGTCCGCGATGTCGCCATTTCTGATGATCGGATCGAGCGTGTATCGCCCTGGATTGAGCCTTCCCATTTCGACCGCGTCGTTGATCTTTCCAAGGGCTATCTGTTTCCCGGCTTCGTCGATGTGCATGTGCACCTTCGGGAGCCGGGTTTTTCGTATAAAGAGACCATCAAGACGGGAACGATGGCGGCTGCGCGGGGCGGTTATACGGCTGTGTGCGCCATGCCCAACCTGATCCCGGCGCCGGATTGCGCGGCGCATGTGCGGGCTCAGCTGGCGATTTTGCAAAGGGACGCGCGTGTGCGGGTTTACCCCTACGGCGCGCTGACGGCGGGCCAGAAAGGCGCGGGAACGCTGGCGGATTATGCGGGCATGCGGGATTTGATCTGCGGACTCAGCGACGATGGGCGCGGCGTACAGGACGAGGGACTGATGCGCGAGGCGATGCTGCGCGCGAAGGCGCTGGGGCTGATCGTCGCTGCGCACTGCGAGGATGAAAGGGAACTGTTGTCCTGTGGCGCCGTGCACGACGGGCTTGCCGCACGAAAATATGGCGTGACCGGCATCAGCAGCAAGAGCGAGTGGGCGATGGTGAAGCGCGACCTGAAACTGGCAAAAGAGACGGGCTGCAGGTACCATGTATGCCATGTGTCCACCAGGGAATCGGTGGCGCTGATCCGCGCGGCGAAGGCGGACGGAGTCGATTGCAGCTTCGAAACGGGGCCGCACTATCTGGTGTACAGTGACCAGGATCTGCTGGACGAGGGCCGGTTCAAGATGAACCCGCCCATCCGCGCCATTGAGGATCGCGAAGCGCTGATCGAGGGCTTGGCGGACGGCACGATCGATATGATCGCTACAGACCACGCGCCGCACGCATCGGAGGAAAAGGCGAAGGGCCTTGCGGGCAGTGTCATGGGCGTGGTGGGCCTGGAGACCGCGTTTGCTGAGATGTATACGCGGTTTGTAAGGCCGGGGATACTGACGCTGGATCGGCTTGTTGCGTTGTTGGCGGTGGCGCCGAGGCATCGGTTTGGGCTTGATGGCGGGTCGATCGAAGCGGGCCAGCCTGCCGATCTTGCCGCATACGATCTTGATGCAGAATGGATAGTGGATCCGGGCGGATTCGCCTCGATGGGCAAGGCGACGCCGTTTGAGGGGGACAGGGTTTGGGGACGGACGATGCTGACGATGGTCGGCGGCGGGATCGTTTACGAGAACGTGTGAAGCGAGGGTTCGCCCCCGCAAGCGCGCAAAATCGAGACCGGGAGGTATGGAACATGCGCTTTACCATCCAGGAAAACACGGCCATCGCGCCATCGGTTTATCGCCTCCGGCTCGCGGGCGATACCAAAAAACACACGCGGCCCGGACAGTTTGTCAATATCCGGCTGGATGGTTTCTTCCTGCGTCGCCCCATCTCGGTCTGCGACTGGGACAATGCAGGCATGACACTGATCTACAAGGTCGTGGGCCGCGGCACGGAGGCCATGTCGAAGTGTACGAAAGGGCAAAGCCTCGACCTGCTCACGGGTTTGGGCAATGGCTTTGACCCGGATGTGGAAACGGACGCGCCGCTGCTGGTGGGTGGCGGTGTGGGCATTCCGCCGCTGTACGGGCTCGCCAAGGCGCTGATCAAGCGGGGAAAAGCGCCCGCGGTCATCCTTGGGTTCAACACAGCGGCTGAGGTGTTCTATGAGGCCGAATTCCGGGCTCTGGGCGCGGAAGTGATCACTTGCACGGCGGATGGCAGCCGCGGCGTGAAGGGCTTTGCCACGGTACCCTTGGAAGGTCGCCGATACGATCACATATTCACCTGCGGCCCGGAGCCGATGCTGCGGGCAGTTTATAGGGCGTCGGCGGACATCCCCGGCCAGTTCAGTTTCGAAGAGCGCATGGGTTGCGGGTTTGGCGCGTGCATGGGCTGTTCCTGCGAGACGTTGACCGGAAACAAGCGCGTCTGCGTCGAAGGACCTGTGATCAGGAAGGAGGAGATCCTGTGGCGGACCTGAGGGTCATCCTGGCGGGCGTCGAATTGGAGAACCCCGTCATCCCCGCCAGTGGCACGTTCGGATTTGGCGCGGAGTATGCCCGACCGTACAGGGAGGCAGGCGCATCGCTGGACATCCTGGGCGCCATCAGCGTCAAGGGCATGACCAGGGATGCCCGGTTTGGCAACCCCACGCCGCGCATCGCGGAGTGCACGTCCGGCATGATCAACGCAGTGGGCCTGCAGAACCCCGGCGTACACCGCGTGATCGAGCATGAACTGCCGCAGATGCGGGCGATCTACCACAAACCCATCATCGCCAACATCAGCGGGTTTTCCGTCGAGGAATACGCCTACTGCGCAGCGTTGATCGACAAGGAAGAACAGGTCGGGCTGCTGGAGATCAACGTCTCCTGCCCCAACGTGAGCCATGGCGGCATGAGTTTCGGCACGGACCCGGAGCTGGCGTGGGAGGTCACGTCCGCGGTGAAGAAGGTGACGACCAAGCCGGTTTTCATCAAGCTGACGCCGAATGTGACGGACATCGTCGAAATCGCGCTGGCCTGTGAGGACGCGGGCGCGGACGGAATCAGCCTGATCAACACGCTGCTGGGCATGCGGATCGATCTGAAGACCAAGCGGCCCGTCATTGCAAACACCATGGGCGGGTTTTCAGGGCCTGCGATCTTTCCGGTGGCGCTGCGGATGGTGTACCAAGTGGCAGGCGCGGTCAGCATACCGCTGATGGGCATGGGCGGCGTGGCGAGCGCCGAGGACGTGATCGAGATGATGCTGGCGGGCGCGACCGCGGTGCAGGTAGGCGCGGAGAATTTGCGCGACCCCCTTGCCTGCAAGCGCATCATTGAAAGCCTCCCGGTGGCGATGGACAAGTACGGGATCAACCGCTTGGCGGACATTATAGGAGGCGCGAGGGTATGAACAGGGATGTGATCATCGCACTGGACTTTCCGAAGGCGGACGACGTTTTCCACTTCCTCGACCGGTTCACCGGGACCAAGCCCTTTGTCAAGATCGGCATGGAACTCTACTACGCCGAAGGGCCGGAGATCGTGCGCCAAGTGAAGGCGCGCGGCCACAGGATCTTTCTGGACCTGAAGCTGCACGACATCCCGAACACCGTGAAGTCTGCGATGAAGGTGCTCTCTAAGTTGGACGTAGACATGACGAACCTGCATGCAGCGGGGACCATCGAGATGATGAAGGCGGCGATCGAGGGCCTCACTCGCGAGGACGGCACGAGGCCGCTGCTGCTGGCGGTGACCCAGCTGACCAGCACCTCTGAACAGCGGATGCGCGATGAACTGCTGATTGACGCCACGATGCCGGAGGCGGTCGCCAAGTATGCCCAGAACGCCAAGGAAGCGGGGCTTGACGGTGTGGTGTGCTCGCCGCTGGAGGCGCGGCTGGTGAAGGATGCCTGTGGGGGTGAGTTCCTCACCGTGACGCCGGGCATCCGGTTTGCGGATGCGGATATCCAGGACCAGGTGCGCGTGATGACGCCTGAAAAGGCGCGGCAGGGCGGCAGCGACTACATCGTGGTCGGCAGGCCCATCACGGCGGCAGCGGATCCCGTGGCGGCGTACGAGCGGTGCATGAAGGAGTTCAAAGGAGAATGAGCATGGAAAAGTTGATTGCCAAGGACCTACTCAGTATCGGCGCGGTGTTCCTGCGGCCAGACCAACCCTTCACCTGGGCCAGCGGCATCAAGAGCCCCATCTACTGCGACAACCGGCTGACCCTCAGTGCGCCCGAAGTGCGCACACATGTGGAGGCAGGGCTTGCCCAGCTGGTTAAAGCCCACTATCCCGGTTGTCAAGCGCTCATGGGTACCAGTACCGCGGGCATTGCCCACGCCGCCATCACCGCGCACTTGATGGGTCTGCCCATGGGCTACGTGCGCTCAGGCGCGAAGGACCACGGCCGAGGCAACCAGATCGAGGGCAAATGCGAACCGGGCGCCAAGGTGGTCGTGATCGAAGACCTGATCTCCACCGGCGGCAGCGTGATCGAGGTTGTGGACGCGCTGCGCGCCCACGGCGCAGAGGTGTTGGGCATTTGCAGCATCTTTACCTACGGCATGAAAAAGGGCGTCGAGCGCATGGCTGCGGCGAACGTGCAGAATGTGAGCCTGTCCAATTTTGACGCGCTGGTGCAGGTCGCAGCGGACGAGGGATACATAAAGCGGGAAGACGTAGCCAGACTGATTGCGTTCCGGGACAACCCGAGTGATGAAAGCTGGATGAAGTAGCCCGCATCGAAGCCGTTGCGCGCCTCGCGGTCATCCTAACCCCTACCCTAGACACAAAGGAGGTCCTCCATTTGCGCCACCTGATCGACATCACCGACTTCACAGTCCAGGAGATCGACCAACTGCTCGACCTGGCCAATGACATCATTGCCGACCCCGTCAAATACCAGGACGTTATGGCCCACAAGAAGCTGGCCACCCTCTTCTTCGAGCCTTCCACCCGCACCCGCCTCAGCTTTGAGGCCGCGATGATGGAGCTGGGCGGAAACGTGATCGGGTTTTCCTCCGCTGACAGCAGCAGCGCAGCGAAGGGCGAATCGGTCTCGGATACCATCCGCACCGTGGGCTGCTACGCGGACATCATCGCCATGCGCCACCCCAAGGAGGGCGCGCCCATGGCGGCCACCCAGCGCACGTTTGTGCCCATCATCAACGCAGGCGACGGCGGCCACAACCACCCGACGCAGACGCTGACCGACCTGCTGACAATCAAGCGCGAAAAGGGCAGGCTCGACAACCTCGTGGTCGGGTTGTGCGGCGATTTGAAGTTCGGGCGCACCGTACACTCGCTGATCGACGCCATGGCGCGGTACAGCTGCGTGGAGTTTGTGCTGATCAGTCCGCCGGAACTGAAGGTGCCGGACTATGTCAAAGAGATGCTGGATAAAGAGGGACTCAGATGGCGCGAAGTGGAGTCACTGGACGAAGTGATGCCAGGGCTGGACATTCTGTATATGACCCGCGTACAGAAGGAGCGGTTCATCTCGGAAGCCGACTACGCACGGCTGAAGGACAGCTACATCCTGACCCCGGACAAGCTGGTCCCGGCCAAGAAGGACCTGATCATCCTGCATCCGCTGCCCCGCGTGAACGAGATCTCCATCAAAGTGGACGACGATCCGCGCGCGTGTTATTTCAAGCAGGTTCTGTGCGGCAAGTATGTGCGCATGGCGTTGATCCTGACGCTGATGAAGGAGGCGGGCAAATGAACATCGACAGCATCCACAGCGGGTATGTGCTGGACCACATCAAGGCCGGGAAGGCGATGGACGTCTACAAGTTCCTGAAGCTGGACCAGATGGACTGTCCGGTGGCGATCATCAAAAACGTGCGCTCGACGCGGATGGGGAAGAAGGACATCATCAAGATCGACGCGGACATTCCGGTGGACTATAACGTGTTGGGGTACATTGATCCGGGGATCACGGTGAATGTGATCCGCAATGACGTGCGGGTCGACAAGGCGCAGCTGCATTTGCCGGCACGGCTGGTGAACGTGATCCACTGCAAGAACCCGCGCTGCATCACTTCAATCGAGCAGGAGATTGACCACGTGTTCCGGTTGGCCGATGAGAAAAAACGCATGTACCGGTGCGTGTATTGTGAGGCGGAGCGCAAGTAGGGCTACTT
>JAVBTW010000232.1:0-6980 GCA_031555975.1 Eubacteriales bacterium | reverse complement strand
GGGTCCGGCCTCACACGCCCTCGGTTCTGACTTATGCCTTCTTCACCTTCGGTCCCTTGGCGGTGTCCTCGATCACGTAGCCCATGTCGGTCACGGCGCCGCGCAACCTGTCCGCTTCAGCGAAATCCTTCGCTTTCTTTGCGGCCACGCGCGCCTCCACCAGCGCCATCACGTCCTGGGGCACTTCCATTGCCCAGTCGCGCCTGAGCAGGCCCAAAACGCCCGTCATCTCCGACAGCGATTGCAGACCCGCTTCGATCACCTGGCGGCTCGGTCCTTTCGCGTCGGTAAACCGCGTGTTCATCTCCCGCACATACTCGAACACCGCGCCCAGCGCGTCCGCGGTATTCAGGTCGTCGTCCATCGCCTCGTCAAACTTCGCCATCGCCTGGGCCGCCAGCTGCAAAAACGCGGTCTCCTCCGCGCTCAGCTCCTGGTCCGGCGCGCTCTGCAGCAGAAACATCGCGTTGTCCCGCGCCGTGTAAAGCCGGTCCAGGCTCGCCTTTGCCGACTCGATCATGTCCCGGGTGAAGTTGATCGGACTGCGGTAATGCGCAGACAGCATGAACATCCGCACCGCTTCCAAGTCAAACTCCTTCGCGATGTCGCGCACCGTAAAGAAATTCCCCAGCGACTTTGACATCTTCTGATTGTCGATGTTGATGTGACCGTTGTGCATCCAGTAGTTCGCGAACGGCTTTCCCGTCGCGCCTTCCGACTGCGCGATCTCGTTTTCGTGGTGCGGAAAAATCAGGTCCACGCCGCCGCAATGGATGTCGAATGTCTCGCCCAGGTATTTCATGCTCATCGCCGAGCATTCGATGTGCCAGCCGGGACGGCCCATGCCCCACGGGCTGTTCCAGGCGGGCTCGCCGGGCTTCTGCGCCTTCCACAGCGCGAAGTCCATGGGGTTTCTTTTCGCGCTGTCCACGTCGATTCGCGCGCCCGCCTCGCGGTCCTCCAGGTTCTGGCCCGACAGCCTGCCATAAGGCTCAAACCCCTGCGTGTTGTAGTAAACGTCCCCGTTCACTTCGTACGCAAGGCCCTTCTGTTCCAGCTTCTTGATGATCTTGATGATGTCGCCGATGTGCTCCGTCGCCTTCGGATGCACGTCCGCCCTCATCACGCCCAGTCCTTCCGCGTCGGTCCAGTATTCCTCGATGTAGCGCTCGGCGATTTCCTTGACCGGCACGTCTTCCTTCAGCGACTTGTTGATCAGCCGGTCGTCGATGTCGGTGAAGTTCTGCACGAATTTCACCTTGAATCCCTTGTGGATGAGGTATCGCCGCAGCACGTCGAACAGGATGAACGGGCGCGCGTTGCCGATGTGGAAAAAGTCATACACCGTCGGTCCGCAGGCGTAGATCCCCACTTCGCCGGGCTTGATCGGCGCCAGTTCTTCCTTTTTCCGGGTCATGGTGTTATAGATCTTCATCTCGCGCGTCCTCCTTCTTTGCCCTCAGGCAGTGCTCTGTGTTGATTTCAGTGCAGTCGTCACAAGGCTCCCCGCGCTGCATGCGCAGCAGACACCGCTCCAATCGGCTGATGCTGGCGGTCATGCTTTCGATCCGCTCCTTGACCGGGTCGGGCAGGTTCACCTGGTCCAGGTCGGTCGCCGGGCGCTGGCCATCCTTTTGACGCACCACGCGCCCCGGATTGCCCACCACCGTCGCGCCGTCCGGCACCGCCTTCAGTACCACCGCGGCCGCGCCGATCTTTGCCCCATCGCCGACCCGGAACGGACCCAGCACCTTTGCGCCCGCGCCGATCACCACGCCGTTGCCGATTGTCGGATGGCGCTTGCCGACGTCCTTGCCCGTGCCGCCCAGGGTCACGTCCTGATACAGCGTCACGTCGTCCCCGATCTCGCACGTCTCGCCAATCACCACGCCCATGCCGTGATCGATAAACAGCCGTTGGCCGATCACTGCGCCCGGGTGGATCTCGATGCCGGTCTTTCTGCGCGTCCGCTGGCTGTAAAACCGCGCCAGCAGCTTGTGGTTGTGCGTCCACAGCCAGTGCGCGGTGCGGTGGCGGCGGATGGCTTTAAACGAAGGATAGCACAGCGCGACCTCAAACGCCGACCGGGCTGCCGGATCGCGGGTCAGGATGGAGTCGATGTCGGATCGCCAGCGGTTGAACATGGGGGAGCACCTCCGATTTTGTTTGGTGACAGAAAAAGCCGCGTCTCTGCATATCGACAGAGACGCGGCCGCGTGGTTCCACTCTGATTGAAGGCACGGTTGGCGCCTTCCACTCATCTCGCGCAGTATCGGGCGCAACCGGCGCAGCCTATTGGGGGGGTTGCCCCGTTCGGTGCGCGAACTCGCGGGCGCACTTGGGCGATGCGTGATGGCTCAGGCGGCTCTCAGCCGATGACCGCCCGTTTCTGTCGCCCCGCGTTTCGCCTACTCTTCCCGGTCACCGTTCTTCGTATGGGGCCATTATATGCGGGAATCGGCGTTTCGTCAAGTGGAAGTGCGTTAAATGCAGACAGTGCATACACCTGCCCGGTTATGCTGAGGCTGTAACCGAAGGATCTTACATCCTGTTATGGGAAGATCCTTCGGCTGCGGCCTCAGGATGACCGGCGGGGTCGCATCGCGCAAGGGGGCGCATCGCGCAAGGGGGCGCATTGCGCAAGGATCTTACATCGTGTTATGGGAAGATCCTTCGGCTGCGGCCTCAGGATGACCGGCGGGGTCGCATTGCGCAAGGGGTCGCATCGCGCAAGGGGTCGCATGCGCAAGGGGGCCGCTCAGGTGCGGGCGCTCAGCCGAGCCTCCGCATCGCAAACTGGTATGCGGCTTCGGCGATGATGCGGTGTCCGGCCGCGTTTGGATGGATGCCGTCCACGCACATCACGTCCTCGCCCTTCACATTCAGCAAGAACGCCTCGCGCACCGGCACCACATCACAGCACAGCGCGGCGGCCACTTTCAGCACCAGCGCGTTGTAGTATTCCTGCCAGCGGTAGATTCGGCTCTCTTGGCCCAGGAACTGCAGGATTTTTTCCTTGCTCAGCCCGTCCCGCGTAATCCAGTTCAGATAGCGTCCCGCGTCCAGCGGCGGCAGCGTCGCCAGCAGCGGTTGTCCGCCGCACTGGCGCACATGGTTCACCATCTCCGTCAGCGCCTGCGTGAACTGCGCGGCAGGCGTCTTGGCGTCGTGCTCCCGCTCGGGGTGCTCGGCCACGGCCTTCCAGTCCAGATCGCAGTCGTTTCCGCCGAATTCCAGCACCACCGCGCGGCCCCGAAGGCTCTCCCTGGGCTGCTGCAGCAACCAGGCGAGCCCCTCCGGCGCGGTTCTGCCCATCTGCGACTTGTTCACCAGCGGCAGGGGCAACAGACCCGTCAGCAGCTGTGTCGCGCTGTCCTTCAGCAGCGAATACCGCTGCCGCGCCGCGTCAAACACCACGCCCTTGAACACCGAATCGCCCATCACCAGAATCTCACTGACGGCCATGGCCGCACCTCCGCCCGATGCCATATCTAGTATTGAATACTATTATACATCGCATGAAAAAAGATGTCAACCAATATTTGGGACAAAATGTTGACCGTTTGCCACGAAATGTGATAGAATCCTGGCAAAGATCAACGAACGGGGGCCAGCGCCATGCACAATGAGCAGCTTTCAGCGATCACGCAAACCTTGGCGTCCAGCGGACTGCCCGCCTGGGACGATCTGCCGGACTTGGAGCTGTACATGGACCAGGTGGTGACCTACCTGAAGCGGCAGTTGTCGGCCTTCGTGGACAATCCGTCCGGCAATCTGGTCACGCCGTCCGTGGTGAACAATTATGTCAAGGCGGGCGTGGCGCCGCGTCCGGTGAAAAAGAAATATGGCAGGCCGCAGCTGTCGGCGCTGACGATGGCCTGTTTTCTCAAGGGCGTCATGCCCAGCCAGTCCATCAAGACCCTGGTCATGCGCGACGGCCATGCGCCGGACGAGGCGTACCACAGGGACTTCACCTCAGCCATGAAAGACGTCATGCGGCAGGAGGCCGAGTTTTTGACCGAACTGACGGCCGGTGGGGAAGTGGACAGGGACCAACTGTTTTCCATGGCGATGTGTTTTTCGATGCGGGCGAACGCGGACAGGTACATCGCGGACCGGCTGATTGAGCTGATAGAGGGGAGAGAGGCAAAGTAGGGGACGGAGGCGCGGACAGCGCCACACACCTTGGCCACACTTTGTTAACCAACACATAAATTGCCAACGGGCGAGCGGATTGCTATAATGATCGCACAACTTCATAAGTACGGGGTGCCTACTTGATGGCTGAGACGGCAGCAATGCCGAACCCTTGAACCTGATGCGGGTAATGCCGCCGTAGGAAATTGGTGCGATGATGCGCGGATTTTTGTGTTCTAAACATGAAAGTCCGCCTTTTTTGCGGGTCGCCTTCTGTTCCATCGGGTTCATGGAATCCCCCGGAAGAGAAAGGCGGTTTTCTTGTGTCTGAATGGAGAACCCAGATGGCCGCGGCGAAAGCTGGCATGCTGACGCCGGAGATGGAAGCGGTGGCGGCCGACGAGCGCATGGACGCAGAGCGCCTGCGCGCGCTCGTGGCGAAGGGCGAAGTGGCGATTCCGTGCAACCGGCTGCACGGGCGCATCTCGCCCAAGGGCATCGGCAGTGCGCTGCGCACGAAAATCAATGTGAACCTCGGCGCGTCGAAGGACTGCCTGGACCCGGCGTGTGAACTGGAAAAGGTGCATGCAGCGCAGCGGATGGGCGCGGACGCCATCATGGATCTGAGCACATTCGGGGACACGCGCGCGTTTCGCAGGCGGCTCGTGGCCGAATGCGGCGCAGTGCTGGGCACGGTGCCGATTTACGACGCGCTGGTGTACTACGGAAAAGCGCTGAAGGACATCACGCCGGACGAGTGGCTGGAAGTGGCGCGGATGCACGCGGAGGACGGGATCGACTTTCTCACCATCCACGCCGGTCTGAACCGCGCCACGGCCGCGCGGTTCAAAAGCAACCGGGGCCGCTTGACCAACATCGTCTCCCGCGGTGGTTCGCTGATGTTCGCATGGATGGAAATGACGGGCCTTGAGAACCCGTTCTACGAGCGGTTTGATGCGTTGCTTGAGATCTGCAGGGCGTACGACGTGACACTGAGCCTGGGCGACGCGTGCCGCCCGGGCAGCATTCACGACGCTTCGGACGGTGCGCAGATCGAAGAGCTGACGGTGCTTGGCGAGCTGACACGGCGCGCGTGGGCGATGGACGTGCAGGTCATCGTCGAAGGACCGGGCCACATGCCGATGGACCAGATCGAGGCCAACATGCGGCTGCAGAAAACGCTGTGCTGCGGCGCGCCGTTCTATGTGCTGGGGCCGCTGGTGACCGATGTCGCGCCCGGATACGATCACATCACCGCTGCGATCGGCGGCGCGATGGCGGCGCTCTACGGCGCGTCGTTTCTGTGCTATGTGACCCCGGCGGAGCACCTCAGGCTGCCCAGCCTTGACGACATGAAGGAAGGCATCGTAGCCGCGAAGATCGCAGCCCACGCGGCCGACATCGCCAAGGGATTGCCCGGCGCCCGGGATTGGGACGACCGGATGAGCGCGGCACGGCGCGACCTGGACTGGGAGCGCATGTTTTCGCTGGCCATGGAACCGGAAAAGCCGAGGCGCTACCGCGCGGAGTGCCCGCCGGAAAAGCAGGATACCTGCTCCATGTGCGGCGACCTGTGCGCCATGCGCAACATGAACCGCATCCTGTCCGGCGAGGAGGTTACCGCGCGATGAGCATGGCAGCAGGGATGAAGCATGTGCTGACCATCGCGGGCTCCGATTCCTCGGGCGGCGCGGGCATTCAGGCCGATCTCAAGGCGATGTGCGCGCTGGGCGCGTACGGGATGAGCGCCATCACGGCGGTGACTGCGCAGAACACGCGCGGGGTACAGGCGGTTTTCGAGGTCGATCCGGCCATCGTGGCCGCGCAGGTTGACGCGGTGTTTTCGGACATTCGCGTGGACGCGATCAAGGTCGGCATGCTCTCAAGCGCGGCCATCGCCCGCACGGTTTCGGAGCGGCTGGTCTTTCACCGCGCCGCAAACATCGTCGTCGATCCGGTGATGGTATCGACCAGCGGGCACAGCCTGCTGAGTCCGGACGCCGCCCAGGCCGTGATGGCGTTGGCGTCGATCGCGGACCTGGTGACGCCCAACATCCCCGAGGCCGAACGGATGACGGGCATGCGGATACGCGGGCCGAAAGAGATGGAACTGGCAGCGCGCGCGCTGTGCGGGTGCGGCATCAGGGCAGTGCTCATCAAGGGCGGCCATTTGAAGGGCGACGCGGTCGATCTGCTGTATGCGGACGGCGATGCGCTGTGGATCAGCGCGCCGCGCGTACACACCCGCAACACCCATGGGACCGGCTGCACACTGTCTGCGGCGATCGCCTGTCACATGGCGCAGGGACTGCCCATCGCCGAGGCCGTCCGGCGCGCCAAGGACTATGTCGGTCAGGCGATTCGGGACGCGCTTGACATCGGCAGCGGCGCGGGTCCTGTGGGACACATGGCGGGGCTGTACAGGGCGGCGGGCGCAATGGCTTCAGATGAGGAGGAATGGACATGACAGTAAAGACGGTTTGCTCGGAACAGCGCGGCGCTGCGCGGACGCGCACGCTGAAACTGACCACGCTTGCGCTGCTGGTGGCGCTGGGCTATGTGCTCTCTCCGATCTTGCGCGTGCCGGGCATGGCGCCCATGCAGCACTTCATCAACGTACTCTGTGCGGTGTTGCTGGGGCCTTGGTATGCGCTGGCGTGCGCGGGTTGCAGCGCGGTGCTGCGCATGAGCCTGATGGGCATCAACCTGCTTGCGGTGACCGGCGCGGTGTTCGGCGCGGTGTTGTCGGGGCTGCTGTACCGCCGTAGCCGCGCGCTGTCCGCGGCGGTGATCGGCGAGGTGCTCGGCACCGGCGTCCTGGGCGCGCTTGCGTCTTGGCCGGT
>JAVBTW010000247.1:0-10762 GCA_031555975.1 Eubacteriales bacterium | reverse complement strand
CCCGGCCCCCCCCCGGCGCGCCGGCCCCCCCTCCCCGATTTTCTTTGCGCCCCGTGGTTACCGGTTACATACCCTCCATGGCCTCCCGCGCCCCCGGACGTTCGTCAGCTTATTTCCCGAACACCAGCCTCGCCTGGACATCTCCATGTCCCAAGTCCAGCTTCTTGCCGCCGTTCACCAGCGCCTGACTCACGTTGGCGGAGAAAACGCGGCTGCCCTTGTTGGCCAGCTTGGCCTTGAGCAGTGTGCCCAGGTTGCGCTCATAGAGCAGTTGGCCTGTGCCTTCATCCCACAGCTGCAACTTTGCGCCGGTTACATTCTTCACCGCCTTGCCGGTGCGGTTGACTATGAACAGCTCCATATACAGCTTGCCGCCGCTGTAGTACAGTCGCTTGGTGCTCGCGGTCAGCATGCCCTGTTCGCCCTTGTGGGGTTTCGATTTGGCATACCGATTCGGTACGACCTTTACCGTGCACTTGCGCAGCGCGCCGGACGCGTCCTTGGCGGAGATGGTGGCGCTGCCTGTCGCGACGGGCTTCAGCGTACCGTCGCTGAGAATCTGGCAGACGGACTTCTTGCCGGAGCTCAGCGTCAGTCGGCTCGCGTCGCCATACACCACTTGATAGGAAAAGCCCGAAGTGGCCACGAACTCGCTAGGCAGGAACCAGCTGTGCTCCTGTGGCCCTGCATCCGAGGGCGAACCCTCGTCCACGGCCTCAGTCACCTCCAGGGTGAAAGACAGCTCATGTTCGCTGGCGTACCCACTGGCGGGAATGCTGAGTTTCAGCGGATAGCTTCCCGGCACGGCCGTGTCAAACGTTCCCGTAAGCGTGACCCGCGGCGAATGATCAGCGTCGCCCACGAACGAAGCGTCCAACCAGTAATAAGGCGGTGTGCGCAGCGCACTGTACGGTGTTCCGGAGGCCGTTGTGAGCGAATAGACCGACGTGAGATCAAGCTGCCCGTTCTTGCTCACCTTGACGGTTTTTGCGGCGAGTGTGAAAACCTGATAGGGGATCTGTCGCGTGGCGTCGCTGAGCTTGAGACCCGCGGGCACGGACTTGGTGAAATCCAACGCGCAGCCCATGAAGGCATCCATGCCGTAGGTGTTGACGGATGGCCAATTAAGCGAACGCAACCGCGTACAACCACTGAATCCATTGCGGCCCACCGGACCCAACTTGCCGGTGACGCTCTCCAGGCTGATGCAGTCCTGAAACGCGCCCGCGTCCACCCGCGCGCCGTCCGTCAGCGCAATGGTCTTCAGCGCCTTGCAGCCTTCAAATGCCTCTTTGGCGGCGCTTGAGACCTTGCCCGTCACCTCGGAAAGCGCGACGCAACCCGAAAACGCCGAAGCGCCCACCGGCGCGCCATTGGCTTTGAGTTCCACGGTGGCCAGCTTGTCGCACCCCAGAAACGCGGCCTCACCCACGGCATCGAGCTTGCCTGACAGCGCTTGCAGACGGATGCAGCCAGCAAACGCGCGGTTGCCCACCAAGGCCCCTGCGCCCAGCGCAACCTCCTTCAGTTCCGAGCAACCCAAAAACGCGCTCTGCCCGATCACAGCGCCCGCACCCAGCGACAGCGTCGTGAGCGCCTGGCGATCAGTGAACGCGCCATCCCCGATCCGCGCGCTGCCGCCCACGGTCAGCGATTTGAGGTTTCGAGCGTCAGAGAGCAACCCGGCGCTCAGCGTCATGTTGTCACCCAGCGTCACGTTTTCTAGGCTTGAGCAGCTTGAAAAGGTGTCGGCGGGCACAATGCTGCCCCCGGCCAACCGAATCTTTGACAGCGCCCCACAGCCAGCAAACGTGCCCGACTTACATCCCTCGGCAACATCGCCCGCCTTCAGCAGCAGCACAGCATCACCCACATCAGCGAGTTTGGCGCAATCCGCGAAAGCGCCGCTGCCGACCTCCGCACCCGGTGCCAGCGCCATCTTTTCCAGCTTCGCACAGCCTGCGAAAGCGGAACTGCCCACCGCCACGAGCGCGCTTGTAAAGTCCACGCGCTCAAGCAGTGTGCAACCCTTGAATGCCGAATCACCGACAGCTGCGATCCCGCCGAACCCTTCGACGCGCGTGACGCCTGCGCTGTACTCGAATGCATTGGGCGCGACGGCCGCATTTTTCAAGCCGTCGAAGCGAAGCCCATACCCGCTTGGATCGCACAACGATCCAAGGTACGCAAGCTCGCTCCAGTCAAAATTGCACAGCGCGCCTTGATCATCAGCATCGTCCAGCACAAAGCTGACGGCCTCATCGATGATGATCTCAACCCCCGTGTATAACGGGTGGTCGGGCGCTTCCTCCATCAAGTACTCATACATTGAGATGACCGAGCCCCGCTCAGTGTAATCGATCCTAAGGGTCATGCCACGCTCCGGCGCATCCGATTGCTGTCCCATCGCGGGCAAGCAGTTCAGCGCCACCAGTAGCGCAGCAAAAAGCAAAGGCAACAACAGCCGTTTTGGTTTCATTTGAAGTCAACCTCATTTCCTTTGTATAAAGCGGGCAACTGCTTACTTGAAGATTTCGGTCAAAGACCCCACGGCGCCGGGCAGGCCGGGCATGACCATGTTGCGGATCCGGATGACGTTTTCGAGGTTTTTGACATCGTTTGCAGGGATCGTCTTGGGGTTGCCCAGCGCTTGGGCGACCAGGATCGACTTGCCTGCGGCCTCCATCATCTCCAGGAACTCAATGGCGCGCCACACGCCTTCGGGGCTGACCATGACCGCACCGTGGTTTTCCATCAGGAATCCGTTGCTCAGGTTGATGACTGCGTCAAAGTTCTCTGCCAGCTGATCCGACAGCGGCTCGGCATAGGGCACCATGATCATCGGGCCGACTTCGATCACCGGCTCGGGCAGGAACGGGCGCTGCAACCAGTCGCCGCCAGCGATGGCGAAACCGGTCAGAATGGGCGGATGCGCATGCACGACGCCCTTGACGTCCGGGCGGTTATTCATGATGCGCACATGGAATGGCCATTCGCCGGTGGGCTTTCTGCCCTCCTTGGCGTAGAGCACGTTGCCCTTCATGTCCACCGCGCAGATGTCCTCGAACGTGATGTCGATCTTGGCGACCTTGGTGGGCGTGATCAAAAGCGCGTCGTCCCCCACGCGCATGGACAGATTGCCGCCTTGGCTGGTGACGAAGCCGATCTGGGCCAACCGGTTGGCTGCCCGCACGAGCTCCTCGATCTGGGATTTGTACTGCTGTTGGATGGGATGCATAACCTGGCACTTCCTCTCTTTATGTGGGTTAATCGGCATTTGAAGGCCGGAAAACGAATGCGAATTTGCCGCCCGCGACGGCGCCATCGGTCTCAAACCGCAGCCTGTAGACTGTGGGACCCAGCGCCGATCGGGGCGCTGTCGCGGTGAGGCTGACCCGTTCGACAGACGGAATCAGTTCGCCCTCCCAGTAGAGCGTCACATCGCCCAGCAGCACCCGGTCGGATTCCAAGCGTGGACTGAGCGGTGTGATCAACTGAAATGCCAGCGGTTGCACTTGGCCGTGATCAAAGTCCACGACGTCCATCAGCCGCACGGCGCCCTGCGCCTGGCTCATCATCGCGGACCGCTGCCAGCTCAAAAGCCCGCAAGCCTTGGGGTACGCATGCGCGATACCGAGGCTCAACAGCGTGAGGTCCGTATCGAACCTGCAGTCCGCGCCTTCGAGCGGCGCGAGGCCGGTGTAGGCCTGGCCCATGCCCGCGATCTCCGGCACGCTGTGCATGGCGGAAGCCGGATCCGTGCCGGGATCGATGATGACGGGCTTGCCGCCGTGAAACAGGCACAGATCGCCCACATCCAAATGCCCTTGGCCGGGCCGGTTCGTGCCGCCCATCAGGCAGACATAAAACGGACCCATGCGCGCAGAGAGCAACTGCATGTCGGGCAGGTGCACATACTGGCGCTGAACCAGCCGCACACCTTCGCGCAGAAAAAGGTTGCGAAACAGCGCGCGCTGCAGTCCCTGCATGATGGGCAGGCCCTCATGTTCAGTGCGGCCGTCACGGTTCAGGTAGGCCGCCAATGCGCACAACTCGCCCAGCCGCGCGCTATCGCCCAGCAGGAAAAGCGCGTCCGGATCCAAGTGGGGCCGTGGCGAATCGCCGCCCGGATTGACAAACCAGCCGCCTCCTACATGAAGCGCGCAGGGCAGCGAAGCCATGTGGGAAAACAGTGCCTCGTCGCGCAGCTCTACATCGCCGCCAGAGGCCAGAGACAGCATGGTGAGCAGGTCCGAAAGCGCACAGGTGTCCGGCACATGCCGCTCAAGCCCGTCCGTCATGCCGCCGTCGGGCAGCGCGCGGCGCAGATGGCGCTCGACCAACGTACACAGATAGCGCAGACCCAGCCAGCGCCGGTCACTGTCATACTCAGTCAAAAGCACCGCCGAGCACAGCGCATCCAGCGCGGGCAGCGTGTCCCTGGGCGGCATGCGCAGCGAAGCGCCGCGCTCATCCGACAGCGGCTCTAGGATCCTCGCGTACAGCTCCCGCACGACGCGCGGTCCAATGGCGGGCGATATCCGGCGCAGTTCCGGTTCAAACAGCCGCACAACAAGCGCCAGCGCACAGGCCGTCTCGGCCGAGGCCAGGTCGATCACCGGCGCGTCCGGATCTGGCAGTGTCGGCAGTTCCAAGTCGGGGTCCGACCAGGCGCTGCGCTCCAACGCGGCCCAGACGGCGTCCGCCAGCGCCGATAGATAGCGCTTGCCACCCTCCACGCAAGCGCCCGCAATGAGCGCGTTCAGCCGCTCGCGCACCTGGCGGTGCGCATCCATGTACGGCGCGCCAGACAGGCGGAGCGTGGCCGTCAGCGGCGCCTGCGTTGCCTTTAGCGCCTCATCGGCACGGGCCAGCGCCTCGCGCCGGACTTCCACGTTGACTGCGTCCCAGACCCTGCGGTCGGACGCCGGCGGAATGGGCCAGAACGCATCCGGTGGGCGGAGGCTGAGCATGAGTTGGTCGCGGTGCAGGTTGATCAAATCACGGGCGCCTCCTTTCGTCCCTTTCGGAAACTGATGGCCGCAGCCAGTCTTTCGCTACGCCGTGCCCACCCAGCTCCCCTCGCGATCGGACTGCACACACAGCTCCATCAGCCGCTGCACTTGCGCACCCTCGCGCAGGCTCGGCGAGGGCTGCCTGCCGTTCGCGACACAGTCGAGGAAGCTGTAGTAGCAGTGCATGTGCGCTCGGTCCCAGCCGATGGTGTTCTTGGGCGGCAGGAACGATCCCGCGGGTTTTTCGTATCGCGCCACGCAGGCGATCCGGGTGTAGCCGCGCTCACCGCCATACGCCATGTCCGGCCGGTCGTTGTCAAAAAACGCTAGGTAGTTCGGGTCCATCAGCCGAAAGCGCAGACATCCCTTTGTGCCGGCGATTTCAAAGTCCAGCTCGTCGTCCGCGCCGGTCCAGATTTTGCTGGCCTCCACGGTGCCCACCGCGCCACTTGGCAGGCGCAACAAGATCAGCGCATGGTCGTCGCCCAGCGCCTGTGTGCGCGTACCGTCAGCCATCGGCCGGTTCTGATAGAGCGTCCGGAGCGAACACAGCAGCGCCTCGGGCATCCCGACGAGCCAGGTGATCATGTCCAGCGCGTGTGACCCCAGGTCCTGCAGCACACCGGCCGTGTCCATCTGCTTCCAGCCTACCGGCCGGTTGGGGTCCAACGACCCGGAATGCAGGTATTTGCACCGAAACCCCGTGATCTCGCCGATTCTGCCCTCGTCGATCAGTTGTTTGGCCCGAATCGTCGCGGGCCAAAAGCGATTGTTGAGGACCACTTGGCAAAGAACGCCCGCCTGTTCCGCCGCGTCTGCAATGCGCTTGGCGGAGGCGTAATGGGTGGAAACGGGTTTGTCAAGGTAGATGTGCTTGCGCGCCGCAATGGCCGCCATGGCCATCTCCTCATGCAGCTTGTTGGGGGTACAAATGGACACCACCTGCACATCGTCCCTCGCGAGGGTCGCCCGATAATCGTCCGTATGATGGACAAAACCCATCTGCCGCGCGGCTTCGCCGGCCATTTCGATGCGCCGCGAACAGACAGAAGCGAGCACGGGCTCAAAGCCCGCGCCCGGATAGAAGAGCGGCATCTCACGGAGCGCGTGCGTGTGCGTCTTGCCCATAAATCCCCAGCCAATGATGCCCACGCCGATGCGAACCATGTGGATGATTCCCCCATTTGTGCGACGTTATGATTACGTGTAGTATACCAAAGTCGAGGGGGAATGTAAAGCCATTTATTCCCCGGGCAGGGGCACACTGACCTCCAGCCGCCGCCCGAACACATAGTATTCCAGCCGCATCTGCCTGGGGTCTTTGGGCGCCTCGATGTGCGCCAGCAGCGTCGCGCTGAGCGCCCGCTGAGACCCAAAGCCCGGCACGTCGATCTCGCCGCCGGGGAACAGCGCGACATCCGCCGGCTCCGGCGTCAGGCGCAGCATCACCCACTCGGCGGGCAGAATGCCAATGTTGCGCACATTCAGTTTGATGCTGATGATCTGATAATCGTCCAGGCGCTCGCGGGTGGGCCGCATATACAGGTCGCTGCCCATGTCGTCGCGCCGTGCAGTTTCGATCAGCTCCTGAGCGCGATCCGGGTCGTTGCGCGCGGACGCGGCGCTGAACGACGTCAGCTCCACCTGAAGCCTTACGCCGTACAGGCACAACGCAAGCAGCGCTAACACGACCAATGTAACCCCCGTTAAGAACCTCGCGAGCTTTTGCATGAACCCGGCCTCCTCAGCAGTGCGCAGTTGCCTAATGATACCATGCACAGGACGGGCTGTCCATATGCGCGGTGGGCAATTGACGGGCGCGGGCTTTGCACGGCGGCGCGGGTGTGCTATAATAGAATGACTCGACACAGAGGAGGTGCGCCGCATGATCGTCAGCGCCAGCCGCCGGACGGACATTCCGGCGCTGTATTGGGACTGGTTCCTGAACCGCCTCCGGGCGGGTTATGCCTTGGCGCGGAACCCCATGAACCTCAATCAGGTCAAAAGGGTGGATCTGACGGTCGAGGGCTGCGAGGGATTCGTGTTCTGGACCAAGAACGCCGAGTCCATGCTGCAAAAAATCGACCCGCTCGACGGGCGGGCCTACTATTTTCAATACACCATCACGCCCTACGGCACGGATGTCGAGCCGCGGCTGCCGGGCACCCAAGCGCGCATTGACGCGCTGCGCCGACTCGCGGATCGGATCGGGGCGGATCGGGTGCATTGGCGCTACGATCCGGTGCTGCTGACGGGCCGATACCCGCTGGGCTTTCACGAGGACATGTTTCACAAGATGGCGGAACAGATACAGGGCTATGCCCGCGGCTGCACGTTCAGCTTTCTGGACAGGTACAGGAAAATTGAACGGAACCTGGGCGCGCTGGGCGCAGAGCGACCCGATGAAGCCGGGCGCCATCAGCTGGCCCAGTCGTTCGCCAAGACCCGGGGCATGCCGCTTTATACCTGTTGCGAGGGCACGGACTATGCACAGTATGGCGTACGCCAGGGCCGGTGCGTGGACGCGGGACTGTTGTCGGGACTCGCGGGTCGGCTGGTCGCGGACAGGCCGGAAAAAAACCAGCGCCCGGGTTGCGCCTGCGCGCAAAGCACAGACATCGGCGCATATGACACATGCACACATGGATGCAAGTACTGCTACGCGACGGCATCGGACAAGACCGTGGCCGCAAGGATTGCCAGACACGATCCGGCATCTGCGTTTATGGTCGATTCGTGACCAGCGCTTGGGGCGCACGCTCCGTAGCTTGACAACTCTCCCTCCCCAGACCAACCCACACGAAAGGCGGAACCCATCACATGAAGCGCATGCTGCTATCCCTGATCCTACTGCTCGCCTTGCTGTTGACCTGTGCCACCGCGCAAGCCGCGACAAAGCTGCCCAACTACACGCTGGTCGTCTCGGGAAGTCCTGTCGCGCTGACCGACGAGACGGGTTATATTTGCAAATCCGGCAGCGCCATCATGCTGCCCGTTCAGGCGATTTGTGATGCCTTGGCCATCCCCTGCAAGGCCGACACTTGGCAAAACAACATCCTCATTGAGCCGGACGGCGGCGGCGATGTCCGGCTGCGCGTGGGTCAGAAGACCATGCTGGTGGCTGGCAAGAAAGTCGCGCTGCGAATGAAAACCTATAGGCAGGGCACGGGCATCATCACCGCTGATTCCCGCGCACTGAAGGCTCTGGGCTATGCGGCCAAGCACTATCCAGCCAGCAGCGCGCTGAAAAAGCTGGGTTACAAGAGCGGCGCGCTGGTGGTGGCCAAGGAGGGCGGCTCGCTGATCCCGCCATCGCTGACTGAAATCGACGAAGCACTGCCCAAGCCGCTGCGCGAGGCGGCAAAGACCTCGGACCAGATCGTTTCCATCAAATACAGCGGCACGAGGAACGCTGCCATGGCGCTGTATGAAAAAGCGGGCGGCAAGTGGACGATGACCATTGAGGAGACCGCCTATGTGGGTTCCGAAGGCATCGGGAAGACCAAGGAAGGCGACAAGAAGACGCCGACAGGCACGTTCAACCTCACCACGCCCTTTGGCATCAAAAAGGACCCGGGCACCAAGATGGGCAATTATCTGAAAGTGACCAAGAACCATTACTGGAGCGGGCAAAATGGAGACCTCTACAACACGCTGGTGGACGTGAGCAAGAACAAAACATACAAGCCCAGCGGCAGTGACGAGCATCTGATTGACTACGGCGCGGTGTACAACCACTGTTTCTTCATCGATTACAACAAAGACGGTGAGAAGGACAAGGGCAGCTGCATCTTCCTGCATTGTCAGGGCAAGAACAACTACACCTCCGGCTGTGTCGCGCTGCCCGAGCGCGTGATGATCAGACTGCTGGAAACGCTGGACACGGGCGCGAAGATCGTGATTTATCAAGGGTAGGTCGGGACGCCGCGCTTTGGATAGAACTCAATGATGCGGAAACCCATTGGACATTGACGCCGCCCGCGCCCAGCGCTTATAATGATGGGGTGCGGCAGGCAACAATAAGCTGAAAGGTGGCGCGATGCCATGCGTGTGTTGGTCATCGACGGCCAGGGCGGCGGCGTGGGCAAGGTGCTTTGCGAGCGGCTGAAGGCCGAACTGCCCGAAGTGCCCGTGGTGGCGCTGGGCACGAATGCGATGGCCACTGCCGCCATGCTGCGCGCTGGCGCGGACCAGGGCGCGACGGGCGAGAACGCCATCTGTGTCAACGCGCAGAACGCAGACCTGATCTTGGGGCCCATCGGCGTCGTCGTCGCCAATGCCATGATGGGCGAGCTGACGCCACGGATGGCCGAGGCCGTGGGCGCGAGCCGCGCGAAAAAAATCCTGGTCCCTATCGGCAAATGCCGAGTCCAAGTGGCGGGCGCCGCGGACCTGCAACTGAGCGCGGCCATTGAGGACGCCATTGCGCTGGCCAAATCGGCATTGAAAGAATAACGAAACATGGAATGGTGACCTCATGATAAACTGGTTCAAAAAAAATGCCGGATTGATCTACATCGGGATGCTGACGCTGATTTTGGTGTTGGTACTGGCAAACAGCGATGAACTGCCGAATGTGCTGCGGACGCTGTCGAGTCTGGATGTACGCTGGGTTTGGGGCGCGTTTGGCACGATGATGGCTTATCTGCTGATGCGCGCGACCACGATGTGGTTTTATCTCAAGAGCCGCGGCCAGAAACTGAACTTTGGCAACGCCATGCTGGTGTCCGGCATCGGCCAGTTCTATTCGGCCATTACACCCTCGGCCAGCGGCGGTCAACCCATCCAGGTGCTGGCGCTGCACCAGCGCGGCATCCCTCTGTCCATGGGTACAGCGACCGTATCGATCAAATTTGTGGGGTTTCAACTGGCGTTCCTGCTGATGGGCGGCGTGCTGTGGGCATCGCGCTGGCATGCCGTCGCAGACCAATTGTATGGCGCGCGCTGGCTGGTGGCGCTGGGCTACCTGATCAACATCGGACTGATTGTGGTGGTGCTGTTGACGATGGCCAAGGCCGCATGGGTGGATCGGTTCGTCGGCGTCTTGGTGCGCCTGGGCGTGAGGCTCCACCTTGTAAAAGACGAAGCGAAAACACTGGACAAAGCCAAGGGTCAACTGGAGGAATATCGCCAAAGTTTGCAAACGCTCAGAGGCCAGCCCAGGGTCGGCGCGATCGTTTTTGTGCTGTCACTGTTGCAGGTCACGTTCCTGATGGGCACCGTCGTGTGCCTGTACCACGCGTTCAAGCTGACGGGCACCGACAATGTCACATTGCTGACGCTGCAGTTCTTGCTGTTCATCACGGCCGCGTTTGTGCCGCTGCCCGGCGCGGCAGGGGCGCAGGAGGGCGGATTTGTGCTATTCTTTCGGGACATCGTGCCCGAATCCAGCATGCTTCCGATGATGCTGTGCTGGCGGTTCTTCACGTATTACCTGCTGCTGATCGTCGGACTGATCGCCGTGGTGATCGACGCGGTGCTGCGAAGGGTGAGGCGCCGTTCGCCAAACGGGTAAGCGCGTCTGCTGCAATCCCATGCAAAACGACCCATAGATGGAGGCCATGCACTTGCTCGATCCCATCACCAGCTCAAAAAACGCCCTGATCCTGCGGCTCAAATCGCTGTCCACCCGGCGCGGACGGGAGGCGGAGGGCCTGTTTTTGGTGGAGGGCGACAAAATGATCCGCGAAGCGCTGGATGCGGGGCTCACACCCGCGCTGGCGCTCATCGAGCAGGGGCACGCGGCC
>JAVBTW010000153.1:0-5401 GCA_031555975.1 Eubacteriales bacterium | reverse complement strand
ATACAGTCCGCCCTTGTCCATGTTGTCGCGCGCCATGTATTTGCCGTTGATGAAAAAGTTATCTTCGTTGTTATCGCGGACGCGGCCTTTGTCGTTGTACACGGCCACTTCGGTGCGAATGCTCATGGTTTTCAGCTCCTTTCGATGGCGATCCATTATTGGCCGCGCCCAATGCCAATGTGGTCATTCTTGCGCAGCTTATCACGAATCGCCTTGTTTAGGTGCAGGAAGTAAATGCCCAAAGCCACGCAGTTCAACAGCATCAACAGCGCCAGCAGCGCAGTGAGCCATGCGGGTATGCCGGATGCTTCAGAATGCGGGACGGTTTTCACAACGGAAATCTCGCCTGTTTTCGTTCCAGCCGTTACATCTGGCTCTGATGTGGGTATCGGATCAATCGTGGAAACGGGATTGCCCGTTGGTTCGTCATTTGATAATGGTTGGGATCCAGGCTCTGTGCCATCGGCAGGTACGAGTGTGGCGGAGGGCACTTCATCAACAACCCCACTTTCGTTGACTGAGGGGGGTGATTCGCGTTCGGCATGCCCTGACCCGCCCTGGGATGGCTCAAAACCCTCGGTGGACTTCAATGTGGCCTCTGCAGATTTCTCTTCAACAGTCGTGTCGTTGTCGGCTGTTTTGTCGTCTTCTGCTGCCAAGTTCGGCGAGTCTGTAACAGCTGGCGTCACTGCTGACGGGAGCGTATGTTGCGCTGGTACCGGTGTTGCGCCTGTCGCCCAATCATCCTCATGTCCGTTCCAATTGGGCATGCCGCCCTCTCCCATCGCTGTCATAGGCGGCACGAGCAGCAGCAAAAATGCGCACAGGCCAACGAAATATCTCTTCATCTCATCACATCCTGTTAATTTATCAGCGTGAGCGTCGTCTCGCCCATCTTTATTTTGTCGCCGATGCGGATGGGGGTGGGTACATCCTGCTGGATGGGGCTGCCGTTGATGGTCGTGCCGTTCATCGAGCGCAGGTCGGTGAAGCACATCCTGCCGTCGCCGGTTCGGCTGACCTGGGCGTGGCGGCGGGAGACACGCTGGTCGTCCAACTTCAGCGCGCACTCGGGCGATTTTCCGATGATGGAGGCTGCGCCGACGCTCATCTGGCGCTCCTCGACGTGACCTTTATATTCGACATTGAACCGGATTATCGGATTGGCGCCGTGGAATTCAAGCGGAATGGTCTTTTCCAGATCACCCATATCCATGCCCAGCGTCTTTTCAAAGTCCGTCAACGTGCCGTCGTGGGTGCCGAACAGATGATCGTCACTGAAGTTACTGGGTGGGATGGGCACCTGCATCTGCTCCAGATTATCTGCCTCCATGCTCGTACGCCGCCGCCTGACAAACAGCAGCGCCACCATACCCGCAGTGATTAGCAGCACTGCGCCGCCGATAATCAGCAGGAACAGCATGGTCTTGTTGTCGTCATCGCTTGCAGCCGTCTCGGGAACGGACTCTTCTTCGAGCGTTTCCGGCTCTTCGGTGTCCTCGGGAGCATCTTCTGCATCCTGCTCCGCGGGCTCGGGCTCGGGCTCAGCCGCGACCACGTTTACCTTGGTGAGCGGAGCCTTGTACTCGTTGCTGCGCAGGTTGCGGCCGCCGCTGCTCACGTTTACGTGCCAGGAGATGTCAGTCTGACCGAACAGCGAATCGTCCGGGTATAGCACCAGCACCGACGCGTTGTTGACCACGTCGGTGATGTTGCGCAGCGCGTCGGACACAGTCAGGCTGGTATTGACGGTGGAATACAGCCGGCCGTTGCTCTGATCCGCGAACGCGCCCGCGGAGTTCAGGTTGACATTTTTCACGGTGCTGGCCAGTCCGATGAAGTACAGCGGTACGCGCGTCTGCTCGATCAACTTCGTCACATAGGCTTCGTTGTATGAGGCATCCGAATCATCGCCACCGTCGGTAAACACGATGATCACATCTCGGGCAGGGCAGCCGTCGGGCTTGTTGCGCACGCCGTTCATCGCCTCGGTCAAGCCCTTGAGCAGGTGCGTCTTGTTATCCTTTCTGTCCAGCGCGTCGATGGAACTGCGCATGTTGGCGCGGCTGGTGGTGTAATCGCAGGTGGTTTTCACGGTCTCGCCGATGGTGATGATTTTGAGGTAGTCATTGCCGCCCATACGATCCACAAAGCTGCTCAACGAGGACTTCAAATCTTCCAATCCAGCCTTGGTGATGCTTGCGGACACGTCTACGCACACCGCGTAGGCCACGCCCTCCCGCGACTGGATGACCTCGTCGGGGTGCTGCTCGGCTTGGGCGTTCATGCCAACGCTCACGTTTTCCGCGTCGAGCCGATCGCTGGCCGCGCCGCCGTCCTGATCGAACATGGATAGGTAGATGTTGACCTCGTTGTCGCGCTGGATAATCTGACTGATGGCAATCTTGTCCGCCGCCAGCGCGGACTGCATTAGCAGCACCAGCATCATCCCCAACACAACCGCCATTCGGCCCAATCTCCACGTTACCCTGCGCTTGCTCTTCACCCAGAATCACTCCTTATTCAATCCATTCTGTATGCGGGCTGGTCAACATCCTGTCAATTTCCCCTGCGCGCCTTCTCAACCTGCAGCATCAAACCACAGTTGTAATCTTCGATCGATTCCAGAGCCGCCTCGCCCCTCACATGGTTGAGTCTGTACCATGTACGCGACTCGAAATACTCCGCATATTCCGGGCGGGCCATCGCCTGTCCGTGTCGCGCAACAGCCTCATTGCGGATGAACGCCAGCATGCGGCTTGACACCTGATTTACCTCTTCGAGGGTGAACTTGACTTTATTCATGTTCGGACTCAGGTACTCGTCACTCGGGCAGTCCCACGGTTCAGTGTATTTCGTGATCCTGGGCGCACCCTCGTACACGACACCTTCGTCTGGCACGACAGGACCATAGGGTAGTGTCACATAATCCGTCGAATCGTCGGCAAACAGTTCGATCTCCGTGATGGCCGTGTCGTTGCTGTTTTTGCCGTTGCCCCTGTACGCTTCATCGATGTAGAACCGGACGCGGGACCCGATGTAGGTATTGCCCAGGTAAACCGTCTGCCAACTCTTGGTGTCTTCCAGGTCATAATAGCCGACGTCCGTGCCGTCGATGGCCACTTGAATGCGCTTGACGCGATTATTCGCGTAGAAAACGCTGTCGCTCTTCGTATAACCATTCACGATACGGAATCCGCTGATGCGGCACTTTTGATCGCCCGGCACCTTCAGTGTCACGAACTCATTTTGGCCGATGCCCTTTGCGCCCTCGTTCCAGGCTGTGTTCAAATCCCCATCAGCCACACGACCGCCATCCACAGGGTACTTGTTGTTGGTCAAATATGAGCTTTGGTCGGTGCGGAACCGTCCGTTGTAATCATCGACAGGCGGATACTGCGATGCGGATGCGATGCGCTCTCTTTCTTCAGCTTCGGTGACCGCCTGTGCCTCAACCCTTGCAGCCGCTTCTGCTTCTGCCTGAATGCGCTGGCGTTCTTTCTCTTCCTCTAGGGCGCGCATTTGCGCTTCTGCTTCCTCATCGTCGCGCTTCTTTGCGGCCTCCAAATCGGCGCGGGCTTGCTCCGCTGCCGCTGCGTCGGCTTGGGCCTTTGCAGCCTCGGCCTCGGCGGCTTCGCGCGCAGCTTTTTCGTCGGCGAGTTCCTTCATGACGGCCTCTTTATCCGCCCGGGCTCGTTCTGCATCTTCGAGGGCCTCTTGGCGCTCCAACTCCGCACCGTCGTCCGGTGCTTCAGTGGGTGCAGGCGAAAGCGCATCACTGACATATTCTTTAAATGTCTGGACACTCCAGTCCTTGCCCTTATCCAAGGTATCCACGACAAAGTGATAACTCACAAAGCCTGCTCCCGCCAGAACCAGCAGCGCCAGCATCGGCGCAATCCAACCGCCTGGCCCGCCCCGATTCTTCTTTGGGGGCGGGGCGGGGCGCCGCGCGCCTAGCTGGGGCGGCGTGCCGGGATTGACGGGCTGCTGATTGGACTTTTCCGACTGCGGCGTGGTTCTGACAGGCTGCGAGTAAGGTACCTGCGCCCGCGAAGCCATCGGGCGCTGGGTGCCCAAGGCCAGCTGCTCGGTGTTGCGCAGCGAGGACACGTCAGTGATCAAAGAGCCCTCGGCGGGCAACGTCGCGCCCTCTGTCAGGGGACGGCGCACGCTGCGCTCGCTGGGAGTCTTGAGCTTCATCCCGCTGGGCGCGGGCTCGAGCACCACGCTGGACAGATCCTTGCCGGATTTGAGCACGGCCTCCAGCGCGGCAGCCATTTCGGCGGGCGTCCTGTATCGCGCGTCTGCGTCGTGTTGCGAGGCCTTCAGAATGATCTTCTTGATCGCTTCATTCCCACATGCCGGCTCGGGCAGCGCTTCGCCGCGCAGTCTGCGCTCGTGGGCCTGCTCGTGGTCCATCGCCGTCGGTGGCCGGTCCACGGGATAGAACGGCAACCGGTTTTTGTTCAGCAACTTATACAGCATCAAGCCCAGCGAATAAATGTCCGCGCGGATGTCGCCCTCCTTGCGCGCATCCACCTCTGGAGCCATGTAGGGCAGCGTGCCCGCGCGGGTCATCTCGGTGAGCGTGTGCTCCCGTACCCGTGCCGTGCCAAAATCACCCAGCTTGAAGTCACCGTCTTGGGATCTGAACACATTCTGGGGTTTGATGTCCCGGTGAATGATGTGCCTGCGCTCGCACAACTCCAGCGCGCGGCAGATGTGCAGACCCAGCAGCGTCACATCGCACTCAGTGAACGGATGTTGCATCAGGTAGTCCGTCAATGGCGTCAGCAATTCCATGCGGATCAGGATGTCGAAACCGATGTCGTCCTGGCGCTGCACGATCATGTGGTCGAGGTAGTCCACCACATAGCTGTTACCAGCCAGACTGCTCATCAGCTGCACTTCGGAGTGGAGTCGCTCTGCTACATACTGATAGTGAGTGCGGATCTGTTCTTCGGACAGGTTCTGGCTGTACAGCTCGCGGACTTCGGACTGGGAGCGTGGAATCGCCATATACTTCAGCGCAGCGGTATACACGCCGCCGAACTCGCGGCGCTCAATCTTATAGACCTTGCCGTAGCCGCCTTCGCCCAGCTCGTCCGTGATCGTCCATGCGCCCCATAGGGGTTCCATTCGGGCCAATCGCTCCGGAATGTCAATCATGTAGCCTCATCCCCTTAATATATAGCGCAGTCAGCGTTCTTCACTCTTGAGTTTTCTCAGTGAAAATGCGCAACCTGCCAGCAGTATCACTGTGATCAACAATAGCGCGCCCCAACTTCCCAACAGGTTCTTCGCCGTGGATGCATACTTGTCCACCACTTCGTAATAATCGTGCGCATGGCTGGCGCCTGCTCGATCCACCGCCTCCAGCCAGGCCAGCTCATTTACG
>JAVBTW010000309.1:0-5981 GCA_031555975.1 Eubacteriales bacterium | reverse complement strand
AAATCGTAAGGCGAGGTGCGGTTCGGATCGAGCCACACGGCGCCTTTCTCCGTCTTGCCCATCTTGCGCCCGTCGGCGGTCAGCAGCAGCTTGAACGTCAGCGCGAACGCGGGCTTCTGTTCCTTGCGCCGGATCAAGTCCGCACCGGAGAGCATGTTGGACCACTGGTCGTCGCCGCCCGTCTGCAGCGTACAGCCCTTCTCCTTCCACAGGTGAAGGAAGTCATAACTCTGCATCAGCATGTAGTTGAACTCCAGGAACGTCAGACCGCGCTCCAACCGCTGCTTGTAGCACTCGGCTGCAAGCATCCGGTTCACACTGAACAGCGAGCCGATGTCGCGGATAAAGTCCACATAATTCAGCGCCATCAGCCAGTCCGCGTTGTTCACGATCTCAGCAGCATTGGGCGCGCCGGAATCAAAGTCCAAAAACCGGAGCATCTGCTTTTTGATGCCCTCGACGTTCCGGTTGATCTGCTCGCGGGTCAGCATCTGCCGCAGGTCCGTCTTGCCCGACGGATCGCCGATCATCGCCGTACCGCCGCCCATCAGCGCCAGTGGCTTGTGACCCGCGCGCTGCAGGTGCGCCATCGCCATCACGGGGATGAAGTGCCCGACCTGCATGCTGTCCGCGGTCGGGTCAAACCCATTGTAGAACGTGACCATGCCCTCGTCAAACGCCTTTTCCAGGTCCTCTTCGAAGGTGATCTGCGCCAAAAATCCGCGCTCGCGCAGGATGTCAAGTGCCTTGCTCATGGACTATTCCCCCATCTTCTCTTTTAATAGACTGCCCAAGATGCCCATGCCCGTTTCGATCACGGGCAGTTCGCTGTTGCTGAAGTTCAGCCTCAGCGTGTTGTGATGCCCGCCATCCGCATAAAAGTGCGTTCCCGGCACATAGGCCACGCCGCGCTCGGTCGCCTGGGTGAGCAGCTCGGTCGCATGGATGCCAGCGGGCAGCTCGACCCACACGAACAGGCCGCCCTCAGGCCGCACATACTTCACGCCCGAAGGCCATTCGCCAAACCCTTCGACCATCTTCTGGAGCTGCGCGCTGTAGCTTGCGCAGATGCGCGCCAGGTGATCCGGCATCAGGCCCCGCTGTAAGTAGAGCGCCACGATGGCCTGGTTGATGAGCGGCGAATGCACATCCACCGACTGCTTGGCGATGACCATCTTGCGCATGAGGGCGGGGATGTCACAGACCGCATAGCCCACGCGCATGCCGGGTGAGACCAGCTTAGAAAAGCTGCCCAGATAGACCACCCAGCCGCCGTCATCAAACGACTTGATGGACGGCAGCGCCGCACCCTGGTAGCGCAGGTCGCGGTACGGATCGTCCTCGGCCAGCACCACGCCATACGCGTTCGCCAGATGGGCCAGCGCCTCTCTGCGGTCCACAGGCAGGGTCTTGCCGGTGGGGTTCTGGAAGGTCGGGATCACATATACGATCTTGGGCCGGTGCCGCTTGATCAGCTTTTCCACCTCATCGACGATCACGCCGTGCTCGTCCATGGGCATCGGAATCAGGTTCGCGCCGTAGGTGTTCATGGTCTGCAGCGCGCCCAGGAAGGTGGGGCTTTCCACCAGCATCGAATCGCCGGGATCGATCAGCGCCTTGCACAGCAGGTCCAGCGCCTGCTGGCTGCCCTGGGTGGGCAAGATGGTCTCTGGCGAGGCCTGCACACCCGCACCGGCCACAAACGACGGAATCTGCTCGCGCAACAGCGGAAAGCCCTCGGTGCCGCCGTATTGGAGCAGATTGGGACCGTACTGGGTCAAGGCCTGGGTCGCAAGGTCCGCGATCACGTCCGGTTCCAGCGCGGAAAGCGCGGGGTTGCCGCCGGCAAAGCTGATCATATTCGGCTTTGCGAGCAGGTGAAAGATGGCGCGGATGGCGCTGCCGGTGAGGGGCTGCATCTTCTTGGACAGCATGGATTCTTGGAACTGCATGGGATCTCCTTCTTTCTCGCGGATAAAAAAACGCCTTCACCCCGGCATCAAACCAGGGGAAGGCGACAGATCGTGTGCGCGGTACCACTTCCCATTTGCCGCGCCCTTGAGCGGGCGGACGGCCTCAGGGCGCGGTAACGGACGCAAACCGGGCAACGCTAGTGGGCTGCAGCCGTTCGCGGAGCCAGCTCAGGGGGGTATTCACGCCGGACGCGCCTGCTTCCTCACACCAACCGGAAGCTCTCTTGAGAGCGCGTTGCGGGCTACTTGGCCCCGTCATCGCAAGGATATTGGCACAAGATTACCACGACCGAAGCGCTTTGTCAAGCGCGAAATCATCACCGGCCATAGCATGCGCTCGAATGATCAATTGCGCGCATACATCGGGAACACGTTCCCGCTCGGCCACACCTGCGTGACCTGCACAATCTTGTTTTTGGGATAGTACCGATTCCACTGGCTCTTAAACGACGAGACCGCCTTGTTCACGCTCGTGTACACTTCCTTCAGCGTGACGATCCGGTCATTGTTGCTGTCGGCTGCCATGTTCGCCAGCTTTTCTTCGAGCTTCCAAGTGAACAGGCTGAACGACTCGCCCGTGTAGCTGTCGCTCAGCGCGGTCGAGGTCTGCGCGTTCGATGAGGCGACCAACAGCCGGTATTTCGTCTTCACGCTGCTGCCGGTCAGCGCCTTGCTGTTGTAGTTCGTGGCGCCGCTGGCACTCAATCTGGATACCCACGCTTGGTTCGCTGCCTTTGCTGCGCTGATGAACGACGCATTGTCCTCGCCGCCCTTGCTCTTGATGAACTGGCCTGAATAGCAACTGTCCAGGATCACGATCACATGGCCCTTGACCCGATCCAGATAGCTCTGCACCTCGTCCACCGTCACAAGGCTCTGCTGGTTATACGTGCTGTAGTCGATGCCGATCAACGCGCCATGGTAGGTTGGATCCTTGCTTTGAATGCCATGGCCGGTATAATAGAAGATCGTGACGTCATTCTCCGTGATGGCCGGGTTGGAGACCATTCCATTCAACACCGAGCGAATACCCGCGCCAGTCTGATCATAGTAGGGATTCACGTTCACAGGCTTGCCGCCAAACGACGCCAGCCCATAGAGGCTCGCCATACTCTTTAGGTCCTCTGCACAGGCGCTGAGTCTGCCTGCTGACACATAGTTCGTGTTGCCGATCCCGTAAAAGCGCACATTCACGCCATCAAACAACTTGGACACCGTCACAACGCAGGTCGCCTTCTTGCCGCCCTTCTTGGTTGTCGCGGTAATCGTAGCGGAACCAGCGGCCTTTGCGGTGACCAGTCCTTTGCTGTTGACGGTGGCCACACTCGTCTTGCTGCTCTTCCATGTCACGCTCTGGGCGGCGTCTGCGGGTTCCACGGTGGCCACCAAGCGCAGCATTTCGCCGGGCAGAATGGTCTTTTCGCTGTAGTTCAAGGCGACGCTGACTGGTTTGGCCGCTTTCGCGACCGCGCCATCCGCGGCGAGCGCGAATTCCGGTACACCCAGTACGATCAACAGTGCCATCATCGCGCACAACACACGCACAATTCGGTTTACCTTCATAGGGTTTCTCCTCCATACGCATCCAATAATGTCCAATCCAAGACACGGCCATGGTAGCACAACCGATCGTACCGAATCAACCGAAAACGTGTGCAAACCCAAATGTAACAATGTGGGCGATGGCCGTTGCGCGCGTCTCTTCGCCGTCATTTTGACCATTTCCGTGCCGTATGATATAATGATCACATCGAACAGGATTCACTTTTACGGCAGGAAAGGAAGGCGGTGGGTGGCAATTGAACCCGTTTTGGGAAAAATTTAAAGAGGTCATGCTGTCCGTATTGCCGATCACGGTGATTGTACTGCTGATCCATTTTTTCGTGGCGCCGCTTCCGGCGCTGGTGGTGGACCGGTTTTTGATGGGTGCGGCGCTGGTGGTGGTGGGTTTGACGCTGTTCCTGGTGGGCGTAGACCTGGGGGTAACGCCGCTGGGTGAACACATCGGCACATCGATCAGCAAGCCCAACCGCGTGTGGATCATAGTGGCGGTTGGACTGCTGGTGGGCTTCTTCGTGTCGATCGCGGAGCCGGACCTGCAAATTCTGGCTGCGCAAGTCGAAGCGGTGACGGCGGGCGAGATCGGCAAAATCCCGATCCTGGTGGTGGTATCGGTCGGCATCGCGGCGCTGATGGTGCTGGGCTTGCTGCGTATTGTATACAACTTTTCTCTGAGCCTGACGCTTTTGATTGGGTATGGGATCATGCTGGTGCTGGGTCCAATGGTCCCGCCTTCTTTCCTGGCCATCTCGTTTGACGCATCAGGCGCCACGACAGGCGCGCTGACGGTACCCTTCATTATGGCGCTGGCCGTGGGCGTGTCCAACATGAAGAAGAACTCGGTTGCTTCAGAAGAGGACAGCTTTGGCCTCCTGGGCGTGACGAGCATGGGCGCGATCCTGGGTGTGCTCGGAATGGGACTGGTCTCCAAGATCGGCGAACTCAAAGGCGTGTTGCCCGCATCGGAGCAGAGCGAGGGCCTGATCGGCGCGTTCCTGGCCATATTCCCTGTGATCGCGATGGAGTCGGTCGTCGCGGTCGCTCCGTTGCTGGTGATCCTGGCGCTGCTGCAGGTCATCTCATTACAGCTGACGTGGAAGAAGCTGAGGCGGCTGATCGCGGGCTTGATCTATACGTTGGTGGGGCTGACGGTCTTTCTGGTGGGTGTGAACGCGGGATTCATGGGGCTCGGGGCCGAATTGGGCCAGCGTCTGGCGCACACCGGAAACATCGCTCTGCCGATCATGGTTGGGTTCGTACTGGGCTTGGTCACCATCCTCGCGGAACCGGCCGTGCACGTGCTGACGCGCCAGATCGAGGACGTGACGGCGGGCTACGTCAGGCGGCCGGTGGTGCTGGGCGCGCTGAGTCTTGGCGTAGGCTGTGCGGTGGCGCTGTCGATTGTGCGGATCCTGGTGCCGGGAATCCAGCTATGGCATTATCTTTTGCCCGGATTCGGGTTGTCCGTGCTGATGTCCTTTTTCGTGCCCAAGCTGTTCGTCGGCATTGCGTTTGATTCGGGCGGCGTGGCGTCAGGCCCGATGTGCGCCACATTCGTTCTGGCCTTTGCGCAGGGCGTCGCAGAGGCGGTCCCAGGCGCGGACGTACTCAAAGACGCGTTCGGTATGATTGCACTGGTGGCGATGACGCCGATCATCACACTGCAGACGCTGGGGCTGCTGGTCCGGCTGAAGGCGCGCAGGAAGCGGAGGATAAAAGTCCATGAACGGGTTTGATTTGATCCTTTCAGTGGTTAACGAGGGCCAAGGCAGCCGTGCGCTGCGCGCCGCGAAGCGTGCAGGAGCGCGCGGAGGCACGGTATTTTTGGGCATGGGCACCGCGTCGAGCAGGCTGCTTGCTTTTCTGGAACTGCAGGACGTACGGCGCGAGGTGTTGATGGTTGTCGTGGCGCACGGGCATACGGACGCGGTGGTGGATGCGTTGGACAAGGAGTTCGCGCTGAGGAAACCCAACCGTGGCATGGCGGTGACGATCCAACTGAGCGGTCTGTTTGGCGCAGGCGGCGCGTTTGACGAAAATCAAAAGGAGAGGGTGCGCGCGATGCATCGGGCGATATTTGCAGTGGTGGACAGGGGCCGGTCGGAGGAGGTCGTAGAGGCTGCGAAGTCGGCCGGAGCGCGGGGCGGCACGGTGATCCACGGGCGTGGGTCGGGGATCCATGAGACCGAAAAGCTGTTTGCGATGCCGATTGAGCCGGAGAAGGACATTGTGTTGATGGTGGTGCAGTCGGAGATTGAGGATCAGGTGGTGGGCGCGGTGCGCACACGGCTGCAGATGGACATGCCGGGCAACGGCGTCCTCTTCGTGATCGATGTCCAAGGCGCCCTGGGTCTCTCCTAACGCCCCCCTCAGAGCCCAGCGAAGCGCGACGGGTGTCCAGAGGGGCGAAGTCCCTTTGGCGGAGGTCCAGGAGGCAGAGCCTCTTGG
>JAVBTW010000281.1:0-3797 GCA_031555975.1 Eubacteriales bacterium | reverse complement strand
CGCGCACACTGAGGTACGGCGGAAACATGCCCTTTTCCCGCACCACGCACAGCCGGGACAGCGGGCGTGCATGCTCGTATGTCGGCTCGCCAAAAACCAACGCCTGCCCGGTCGTCTGCTTCTGCCCCGCGATCAGGATGTTGATCAGCGTAGACTTTCCCGCCCCGTTGCGCCCCAGCAGGCCATAAATCTTGCCTGCGCGCAGTTTCAAGTTCAGATGGTCCAGTGCCAGACTGCCCCGCCCGTACCGGTGCGTGAGGTTGATCAGTTGGATTGCATAGTCGTCCATCGGGTTCTCCTTCGTGAGCTCATCAATTATCTATGACCGCGCCATGGGGATCAGATGGAATGGATTGCGGGGCGCACACGCCGCCGCATGCGCCTCAGTGCGCCTCATGAACAAACACATTATACCGCAAAAAGATCAAACAAACAACAGGTTCACACAGCCCATCACAAAGCCCAGCAGCGCGCCCAGCCACACGATGGCATTTAGCTCCTTGTCCACAACACTGAAAATCAGGCGCTCGAGTTCGCGGTCATCCAGCGCGTGGATCCGGCCCTGTACGATTGCTGACAGGTCCACGGTCTGCAGGATTCGTTCCGTGCCCGCACCGATGAGCGCGCGATAGCCCTGAAGCAGCTTCTGCTTCAAGCCGGGCAGCTTGGCTTGGTGCTCAGCATACAGCTCGCACAGCCGCATGCCCATCAGCTTGTCCGATTCCGACTCGATGGTGTCCCTCACCAACTGCGCAGCATTGTCGCGCACATAGTTGTTCACACCATCGCCAAGCTGGGCGGTAATGTTCTGCTTGATCCGATCGTCCAACAGGCCGGACACCAACCCCGCCAGCGCGGAGGGCGACTTTCTCTTCACATGGTCCACGATGGCCTTGCCCGCCACATCGCCCAGCTTCGCATCCAGCAGCTTTGCCGCCAGCACATCGGTAAGGGTTGCCTTAATGCTGAGCGCACCCGCCGCGTAGGCCTCCGCTCCCACAACGCCCTGCACCAATTCCAAAAGGCTGCGCTTGTCGTCCTTATGGGCTTCAATCATGGCATCGATGGCGGCTTCAATTTTGCCCGTCATCTCGTCCGAGAGCAGCGCCGATTTCACCGTGTCCGCGCCCAGCAAATCCCGGCTGACCACATCGCCCACGGCAATGGCGAGCCTGCTTTTCTCCTTGGGGATCAACCCTGGGGTGAACGGCAGTTGGCGTCCGAACAGGAACACCGCCCTGAACGGCCTGAACAGCATCTTGATGGCGACCCAGTTGGTGATGTATCCGATGACGCAGCCGATCAGCGGCGCGACAAGCCATTGAATGTTCATCTTTGAATCACGTTATCCTTTCTCATGGTCCAGTTGGCGCTATCATACACCACTATGAGACGTCTCTGCATGCCTATTTGTGTCAAACGTCGCGCATTGGCCTTCAAATTCGCGGAATTGTGATTGATTTTTCACATTCTCTTCTATACAATAAGCGTGGGTCCTTACGATAAGGCCTGTTTTCGCATGGAAAGGATGACTGTACCTTGACCCAGCTCCCCTATGACGCGGTAATATTTGACTTGGACGGAACGCTCACCGAATCGGAACCGGGCATCATCAAATCCGTCCAATATTCGTTGGACGCCCTCGGCGTCACCGGGTATGATCTGTCGCAACTCAGCGCCTTCATTGGCCCGCCGCTGTTTCAATCGTACATTGAAACCATGGGCATGGACGAGGAGACCGCCCGGCGCGGCGTTGAGCTGTATCGCGAGCGGTTTTCGCGCGTTGGCTGGCAGGAGAATTCGGTGTACACCGGCATTCCGCGCCTGCTGCGCAGCCTGAAGCGTCATGGCGCATACATCGCACTGGCCACATCCAAGCCCGACCTGTTCACAGGCCGCATCTTGGACCATTTTGGCCTGAGCAAGTACATTGACCGCGTGATCGCCGCCTCGCCCGATGCCGAGCACAGCGACAAACCCATGCTGGTGAAAAAGGCGCTGCCGGGTTCATGCCGCCGTGCGTGTATGGTGGGTGACCGCAAGTTTGACATCGAAGGCGGCCGCGCAAACGACATCGACACCATCGGAGTGCTGTACGGGTACGGCAACGAAACCGAACTGAAGGCCGCCGGCGCGACACACATCGCCGCGTCGGTCAATGACCTGCAGGCGCTGCTGCTGGGCCCGTGCGCGCCGCAGAGAGGATTGTTCATCAGCCTTGAGGGCACGGAAGGGTGCGGAAAATCCACCCAGGCGCCCGTGTTGCGCGACTGGCTGGCGCGGATGGGCCACGATGTGGTGCTGACCCGCGAACCCGGCGGCTGCCCCGTGGCGGAGCGCATCCGGGGCGTGGTGCTGGACGCAAACGCAAAGGGCATGACCGACCTGACCGAAGCGCTGCTTTTTGCAGCAGCCAGGGCACAGCATGTGCACGATGTGATCCGGCCCGCACTCGACGCGGGCAAAACCGTGCTCTGTGACCGCTATGTGGACTCGTCCATCGCATACCAGGGCGTGGGACGTGGATTGGGGGTCGAACTGGTTCGCGGTCTGAACGCCCCGGGCGTTCAGGGCTGCATGCCCGATCTGACGGTGGTATTCGATCTGGACCCGGCGGAAGGCTTGGCCCGCAGAACCCACGCCAGTTCGCCGGACCGGATCGAACAGGCCCAGCTGTCCTTCTTTCGGAGGACCGCCGACTACTACCTGAATCTGGCGGACACGGAGCCGCGCGCGCATCTGTTTGACGCCAGCGGCACACCAGACGAAGTCACTGCGCGCCTAAAGGCTTTCATTACACAGCTGGCATAAACGACTCAAGACTGATTCAATTGGCTCTGTCACAAATCCGGGAAAGGATCCACAGGAGATCGACGATGGATGGGGCATGCCCCGCCACGAGGAGGACACAGGGGAAATGGACAACCTGGAAAAGAGACCCTATTGCTACTACTGCTTTGAGCCGGTGGACGCGCCGGGCATTTGCCCGGAATGCGGCAAGGACGCGCATGCCTCCGTGCCGCCCAACCACCTGTTGCCGGGCACCGTGCTGCGCGACCGGTTTATTGTCGGGCGCGCGCTGGGCCAAGACGCTTGGGGCATCGTGTATGCGACGCTGGACGCACAGACCGACTCCTTCCTGCGCATTCGGGAATATTTCCCGCGCGGGCTGTGTGAGCGCGAGCTGAACGGCGCGGTAACGATCATTGCGGGAGCAGAGGATGCGTTCGACGATGGCCTGGACGAAATGGAAGCGTCCGCCCGTACCCAGGACAGTTCGCGCCGGCGCATCTTCTTTGAAGACAACGGCACCGGCTATCTGGTCCAGCGCAAGGTCCCGGAACCCCTATATGACGAAACCGACGCGGCGACAAACAAGCTGACGCGCAACTTGTTCGTCCTCGGTGCGGTGATGTGTGTGATTTTGGCCGGCACCATGATCGCCCTGCTAAACATGGGCAAAAACGCCCTGGACGACGTGCGCAACGCATCACAGCTCCAGACCAACGATAGCTGGCAAGCGCCCGCCGCCGCCCCGACGGAGACGATTCGTCCGGAGGATGTCATTCCAGCCGAGCGGCCGCTGCCCACGCCACTGCCCACGGACTCCGAGCCTCAGGCTTCCAAAAAGCCGGGCAAGTACAGCACGCCGACGCCCAAACCGTTGGACGATGACGAGGACGGCGGATTTGCCGATTTTGACGGCGACGAGTACCTGGATCCCGACGTTGCGCCCGATCCCACGCCCGTGCGCAACTACAAGCGGGCGTCCGCGGAGCAGATCGCTGCGCTGCAAG
>JAVBTW010000236.1:0-13335 GCA_031555975.1 Eubacteriales bacterium | reverse complement strand
CTGGCCGTTTACTTTGCGCTGCTGCAGCCCGGCGACACGATCCTGGGCATGAACCTGGCCCATGGCGGCCACTTGACCCATGGCAGCCCGGCGAACATGTCCGGCAAATACTGGAACATCGTGCCCTACGGCGTCAGCGAGGACAATGAGACCATCGACTACGACGCACTCCGCAAACTGGCCCACGAGTGCAAGCCGAAAATGATCGTCGCCGGCGCCAGCGCCTATCCGCGCACACTGGAGTTTGACAAATTCCGCGCCATCGCGGACGAAGTCGGCGCGCTGCTGATGGTGGACATGGCCCACATCGCGGGACTGGTCGCGGCGGGTGAACACCCATCTCCCGTGCCCTTTGCGGACATCGTCACCACCACCACACACAAGACCCTGCGCGGACCCCGCGGCGGCATGATCCTTTGCCGCGAGCAGTACGCCAAGGACATCGACAAGGCCATCTTCCCCGGTACCCAGGGCGGCCCGCTGATGCACATCATCGCCGCCAAGGCGGTCAGCTTCAAGGAGGCCATGAGCGACGAATTCAAGCAATACCAGCGCCAAATCATCCAGAATGCCCGGGCGCTGGCCAAGGCGCTGCAGGACAAGGGCGTGAACCTGGTCTCGGGCGGCACCGACAACCACCTGATGCTGATCGACCTGCGCGGGCTGGAACTGACCGGAAAGGCCCTGGAAAAGCTGTTGGTGCAGGCCAACATCACCGTCAACAAGAATACCGTTCCGTTCGAAACCCGCAGCCCCTTCATCACCAGCGGCATCCGCGTCGGCACTCCGGCCGTCACCAGCCGTGGCATGAAAGAGCCAGAAATGGAAAAGATCGCCGGATTCATCGCGCGGCTAATCAACGAGGGCGAGGCTGCGATTGAATCCGTGAAGGCCGAAGTCATCGCGCTGTGCGCAAAGTTCCCGCTGTACGCGGAGGACGTGAACGAATAGGAGATACTTCTGCAGTGAGCAGCGCGAGACAACTTGCGCTGCTCTTTGTTCTCCCCGCACACACGCTCACGTGATGTCGCGCCGTCAAATGCGAAATTGTAGTAAAATGATCGGAAATCGGCATCCACCGGTTGACGATCGTTTTTCGTGGTGATAGAATAGTCGCAGGGCAAACCGACCAAAATAGTCAACATTGACGGTCAAGCCGCAGGACAGGACTTCCGCAAGTCCGTAGGACGCAAAAGCGACCATCAGACAGCGATCAAATGGATCATCGGTTGGCTTGCAGGTTCTGCAAGGGCAACCGCGGGAATGGGAGGGACAAGCGATGAAGTTATCTACGCGCGGTCGATACGGCATTCACGCGATGTTCGATCTGGCACAGCATGGCGGCGAAGGCCCTCAGCCCATTAAGGCCATCGCCGACCGGCAGGACGTGCCCGAGGCGTATCTTGAACAACTGATCGCTGTGTTGCGCAAAGCCGGACTGGTCACCAGTGTGCGTGGCGCGCAAGGCGGATACCAGCTCGCACGCCCCGCGGGGGAGATCACCGTGGGCCAGGTGTTGCGCACATTGGAAGGCGATTTGGCGCTGACGGACTGCCTGCTGGAGGAGGACGCGTGCCACCGGGCCTGCAAATGCCCCAGCCGCGTGGTCTGGCAGAAATTATACGACGGGATCAACCAAATCGTGGACGGCATCACGCTAAAAGACATGCTGGAAGACCAAGAGCGCCTGCTGGCGCAAGGAGAGTGACGAAAGTGAACCGCATCTACATGGACAACGCCGCCACAACCCGCATCACCGAGCCCGTACTCGAGGCCATGATGCCATATCTGACCAGCGCGTTCGGCAACCCGTCCAGCGTGCACTCCTTTGGGCGCGAAGCCAGAAAACCCCTGGAAAACGCGCGCCGCCAAGTGGCCGAAGCGCTGAACGCGGACCCGAGCGAAATTTACTTCACCGGCTGCGGCACCGAATCTGACAACTGGGCCCTTCGCGGCGCGGCCTATGCCAACCAAAAAAAGGGGAACCACATCATCACCAGCCAAATCGAGCACCACGCGGTACTGCACACGGTGGAACAGCTGGAAAAAGAGGGCTTTACCGCCACCTATCTGCCCGTGGACGCATATGGGCTGGTGGACCCAAAGGACCTTGAAATGGCCATGACGCCCGAAACCACGATCGTGTCCATCATGATGGCCAACAACGAAATCGGCACCATCGAGCCCATAGAGGAACTGGCGCGGATCGCGCACACACATGGCGCGCTGTTTCACACCGACGCAGTACAGGCCATCGGCAGCATAAGGATCGACGTGAAAAAGATGGGCATTGACCTGCTGTCGCTGAGCGGTCACAAGTTTCACGCCCCCAAGGGCGTGGGCGCGCTATACATGAAAAAAGGCATCAAAATACAGCGATTCGTCTATGGCGGCGCCCAGGAGCGCGGCCAGCGCGGCGGCACCGAAAATTTGGCGTCCATCATCGGTATGGGCAAGGCGATTGAGCAGGCGAATCAGCATCTGGACGCCCACAACGAAAAGCTCACCGCCATGCGCGACCGCCTGATCGAGGGCATTTTGAAGGCCATTCCAGAGACCCGCCTCAACGGCCACCCCACCCAGCGGTTGCCGAACAACGTGAACGTATCCATCCGCTATATTGAGGGCGAAGGCATATTGATCGGGCTGGACCTGGCGGGCATTGCGGGGTCGAGTGGATCCGCCTGCACGTCCGGCTCGCTGGACCCCAGTCACGTGCTGCTGGCCATCGGGCTGCCCCACGAGATCGCGCACGGCTCGCTGCGCCTGTCCTTGAGCGAGGACAACACGCCGGAAGAAGTCGAGCATGTGATCCAGTCGCTGACCCAGGTCGTTGAGCGGCTGCGCAGCATGAGCCCGCTGTATCACGCGCAATGAGCTGTCCAGGTTCCATTATACAACCACGCATAAAGAGGAAAGAAGGCGCGAACAATGTACACTGAACAAGTCATGGATCATTTCATGAACCCGCGCAATGTGGGCGAAATCGAAAACGCCAGCGGCACAGGCACTGTCGGCAATGCCAAGTGCGGCGACATCATGAAGATCGACATCAAGGTCGAAAATGGCGTCATTACCGATGTGAAGTTTAAGACATTCGGTTGCGGCGCGGCCATCGCAACCTCGAGCAAGGCCACAGAGCTGGTCATGGGCAAGACCATCGACGAAGCGCTGCAGATCACCAACAAGATGGTGATGGATGCGCTTGGCGGGCTGCCCGCGGTGAAAGTACACTGCAGCGTTCTGGCGGAAGAAGCGCTGCACGAAGCCATCACGGACTATAAAAGAAGGTTAGAGGCGGGAGAGATCTCGGCGTAAGACAGCAAGCTTGCGCCGCATCCCATCACACGGTCGTCCCTCGCTTTGACGCGATGAGCGGTGCGGCCTTGTCCCTCCTCGGAAACGGAGGCAATATGATACACGGCAACACCCAGGGCATTCGCGATTCGGTTTTGAACGATCTGGAAAAACTGTACGACATCGAGTTCGAGCGGGACATGTTCCTGCCGGACCGCTTGTTGTCCCTGCTGATTCGCTTTACCGACATGATCAACCGTGAACTGATGGTGTACATGACCCGCGAGGGCACGATCATCGAGATCGCCATCGGATCCATCAGCAGCGTCGGTCTGCCGGAGCGCCACCTGCGCCGGAACATTGAGCGCCTGTCCGGCATCCGGTGCATTCACACCCACCCCGGTGGCAACGCGCACCTCAGCGACGTAGACGAGCAGGCGCTGCGCCTGCTTCGGTTTGACGCCATGTGCGCCGTGGGCGTGGACGACGCCATCGCCACCGGCATCAGCGCCGCGTTCCTGGGCGAAGTGGAGTACGGCCAGCTGTCCGTCGTCACGTTCGGCCCTGTAAAACCCGGTCGCATCCCCCAGAACCTGTGGATGCACGAGATCGACCTGGCCGACCGGCGCGTAGAAAAAGCCATCCGCGAAATGGACGTGGTAGAAGAGGCCGAAAAGGCGCTGTTGATCGGCATCGAGGACGAGCGGTCACTGGATGAACTGAACAGCCTGGCATCCACCGCCGGCGCCATCGTGCTGGGCCGTACGCTGCAAAAACGACAAAAGCCGGACCCATCCAGCTATATCGGCAGCGGCAAGGCAGAAGAGCTGGCGCTGCAGTGTCAGGCCATGGAGATCGATCTTGTGATGGTGGACGACGAGATCACCGGCAGCCAGCAGCGGAACCTGGAAAAAATGCTGGGCGTGCCTGTCGTGGATCGCACGGCGCTGATTCTGGATATCTTTGCCAGAAGGGCGGAAAGCCGAGAGGGCAAGCTGCAAGTGGAACTGGCGCAGATGAAATACCGCCTGCCGAGGCTGGCCGGCATGGGCGTGGCCATGTCCCGCTTGGGCGGCGGCATCGGCACCAGAGGCCCCGGCGAGACGAAACTCGAAGTGGACCGCCGCCGGATCCGGAGGCGCATTGACGAGTTGAACAAAGAACTGGTCGAGCTCGGCCACCAGCGCGACATGCGCCGCGCCCGCAGGAAGAAAACCGAACAGACCGTGGTGGCGCTGGTAGGCTACACCAACGCAGGCAAATCCACGCTGCTGAACGCGCTGTCCGGCTCCGACGTGCTGGTAGAGGACAAGCTGTTCGCGACGCTGGACCCCGTCATGCGCAAGCTGGACCTGCCCGACAACCGCGAATGCCTGCTGGTGGACACGGTGGGCTTCATCAGGAAATTGCCCCACCAGCTGGTCGATGCGTTCAAGTCCACCCTGGAAGAGGCGCTTTACGCCGACCTGCTGGTGGTGGTTTCAGATCTGTCATCGACCACCTATGAAGAACAGCGCGCCGTCGTGTTTGACGTGCTCAAGGAACTGGGCGCATCGGGCAAACCTGTGCTGGAAGCGCTGAACAAGGCGGACATCGCCCCTGTCAGGGACATGCTCGAACCTCACGACGCCATCGTGATCTCCGCTGAGAAGGGCATGGGCCTGGATCGGTTAAAGACGGCCATCTCAGCCCGCATTGCCACCATGCGCCACAAGGTCGAGCTGGAGATTCCCTACCCCAAGGGCGCCGCACTGAACCTGCTGCATGAGCGCGGCAAAATTCTGAGCGAGGAATACACGGATCTCGGCACAAAGGTCGTGTGTATGGTGGATGGGCAGTTGCTCAGCCAGGTCCAACGGATCCTGGGGTAGATGCAGGATGGTTCTGTGCTCCCGCCCACCGATCATCCTGAGCACGGCGAAGGATTTTCCTCTGTCTTCAATTACAAGAAGAGAGGTACAGCGATGAAAGCATCCCCTTATATCGACATCCGGCGCATCGAGTTCGTCGTGACCTACCAGTGCAGCGGGCACTGCGCGCATTGCTCCATGGGCGACCGGTTGAATCGGCCAGGCCCGCGCAAATGCGTCGAGCCGGATCTGGCCGCAAGGGCCGTGCGCGAGTTGGCGAGCCAATTTGACGTGTCGTCCGTCATGACCTTCGGCGGAGAACCCCTGCTCTATCCAGATTCAACGGTCGCCATTCACTCAACGGCCACGGAAGCAGGCATCGAACTGCGGCAGATCATCACAAACGGCTACTTTACCCGGCGCGAGGGAAAACCGCGGCAGGTGGCACGCCAACTGGCCGCGTCGGGCGTTAATGAGCTGATGTTGTCGGTGGACGCGTTCCACCAGCAGTCGATCCCGCTGGAAGCCGTGCGTACGTTTGCGGCCGAGGCGAAAACCGTGGGCCTTCCGGTGATCCTGCACCCGGCGTGGCTGGTTGCGCAGTCCCATCAAAATCCCAACAACGAAAAGACCCGGAAAATCCTTGAGGCGCTCTCGGACCTGGATCTGCCCGTATCGACGGGCAACGACATCTTCCTGTCCGGCCATGCGGCGATAAACCTCGCCGAATTCTATCCGGCCCAGAGCATCGATCCCGCGTCCCGCTGCGGCAGCATGCCTTACACCGAGCCGCTTACCCGCATCAGCTCGATCTCGATCGTCCCCAGCGGCGACGTGATGGTCTGCGCGTTCGCCATCGGCAACCTGTATCAGGACTCCATTCTGGACATCCTGGCGCGCTATGATCCCCATCATCACCCGCAGATGCGCGCGGTTTTGGAGGGCGGCGCCGCGGGTTTGATCGAGTACGCGCGCGCTAAGCGGCCGGACATGAAGGCAACCCAATATAGCAATATGTGCGGCCTCTGCCAAGCGCTGGCCGGCATGTAAACCCTGTCCATAAAACGAAACTGACCTGTGCCGGACGGCGCTGCACATGCCACGGCGGCGCCCGGCACACGGCCATATCTGTTAATTCTTCCCAGGGAATGCGCTGAATAACCCTTATTTCTCTGCCTTTCCCCACCTCATGCACACCCCGCATTGTTTCATTTGCATTTCAAGATGTTGTAATATTATTGCACTTGTGATATAATCCCTGCATTGGTGCGCTTTTCCAGCGCTCCCCCAAGGAGGACATCATGAGCCATCGCCAACCTTGGCTGCGCTTTGCGGCCTTACTGCTGATCCTGTGCCTGCTGCCCCAATACCCGGCGTTCGCCGCCAAAAAGAGCGAGACTGTCAAGGCACAGTCTGAGATCCAATCCACTCGGTCCACGATGATCAGGGCCACCGTCTACAAGTCAGCCAAGTCGTCAGCCAAAAAGATCAAGGTCCTGCCCGCTGGAACCTCGGTGAGCGTCGTCAGCGAAGCCAAAGGCTGGGTCAAGATCAGCCTGAACGGCAAGACAGGCTACATGAAGGCCAAGGCGTTTGAAGCGCCGCCGGAAAAGACACCCAAGCCCGCCAAGACCCCAAAGCCGACCAAGCAGCCCAAGCCTTCCGCGACGCCCAAGCCCAGCAAGGAGCCTGCACAAAAGGGGGCGTTCATGACGGTGGTCGCGGATGACGCGCGCATCTACAAGAAGGCGAGCGAATCCGCGAGTTCCTCGCACGTCTCACGCGGCACACAGCTGCGTGTGCTGAATGTGGACTCGAAGTGGTGCAAGGTCACTCTGGACGGTGAGACGGGCTATATGCCGACGCTATCGTTCGTAGCAGTGACCACAGAAAACACCAAGATGTACAAAAACCCGTCCACGGATGCCAAGTCCAGCGCGCTGAAAAAGGGCGCGAAGCTGATGGTGATCGAACGGGACGACAACTGGACCAAGGTGCGCAAGGACAAGAACACGGGCTATGTGCGCACAGAGCGGTTGCGTGTGCCGGGCGTGGAGCCAGACCCGACGGCGGCCCCGACACCCAACGCGGCAAAGGTCACCAAAGCGGAAAAAGCATCCATCACGCCGGAACCCACCGACAAGCCGCCCGAGGTCGTGGCAGAGGCCACCCCCGTTCCGCAGCCCAAGTCCACTTCGCCCGATGAAGACGCGGAAGCGAAGGGCGCGAAGAAGGCCAAGACGACCGTCAAATCCTACATGTACCAAAAACCGAGCACCTCTGCCAAGCGCGTGACGGTGAAGGCGGGCACGACCGTCGCAGTCTACACCACAAGCGGTTCCTGGGCCAAGGTCAAGGTGGGTGGAAAGGGCGGTTATATGCGCCTGACCGCCTTCGACGACCAGCCCAACGTGACGCCCAAACCCACCGCCACACCCAAACCCACCGACCCCTACAAAAAACTCAAGACCGGCAGCAGTGGCGCGGCGGTCACCGCACTGCAGAAGCGGCTCGAAGTGCTGGGTTACCTGAACACCATTCCCAACAGCAAGTACACCTCCACCACGGCGACGTCCGTGCGCGAGTTCCAGGGCAACGCGAAGATCAAAAAGACCGGCATCGCTGACAACGCAACCCAGGTCGCGCTGTTCGCGAGCGGCGCTCCGGAATCCTCGATCCTCACCATGAAATTGCAAAAGGGAGACAAGGGCACCGCCGTGAAGCGGCTGCAGATGCGCCTGAAGGCGAAAGGATTTGGCACGGGCGCGATCACCGGTTTGTACAACGACGCCACGCGCGAGGCCGTCAAGCGCTATCAGACCCAGCTGGGCCTGAAGGTGGACGGCGTGGCGGGCAACGGCACCCTGACGAGCCTGTTCTCGGAGAAGGCGCCAAACTACAATGGCGGCCAGCCGACTGCCAGCCCAAGCGCGACAGTCGCGCCGACAGCCACACCCAAACCCACAGCCACGCCGGAGCCGACAAAGACGCCTTCCGCCCAGGACAGCGCGACGCGGAAGAAGAAAGTTGAACTGATCGTGGATGCGGCGATGGCGAAGCTGGGCCTGCCCTATGTGTACGGAGCCAGCGGCCCAAACAGCTTTGACTGCAGCGGGTTCACCATGTATGCGTACGGGGTTGCTGGCGTGAGTTTGCCGCACTCGGCGTATCAGCAGGGGTATTCCTGCGGCGAAAAAGTGACGCGCGCGGAGCTGCAGCGCGGCGACCTGGTGTTCTGGAACACCGTCAGCGACAGTGATCTGAGCGATCATGCAGGCATCTATCTGGGCAACGGCCAGGCGATCCACGCATCGAGCGGCACCGGCCGCGTGATCATCTCAACGATCGATTCCGGGTATTACCAGCGCGTCTTCTCCTGGGGCAGAAACGTGCTCGGTTAGCCAAACAGAAGAACCTCAAGGCTTCCTCAACAGGCAGGCCCGCCGGGAGCGACCTCTGTTCGCGAATCCAGGGCATGAAAAAAGGGGACCGTCGCGGCAGCTACGGTCCCTCTCTTTCGGTCATCCCGCCTGGACGTCCCCTATTTCTCCAGCACAAAGTCCGCGAACGCTTTTTGGTTCTTGGTCCGGTTCGGGACGTACACCGCCATGCCGTCAATCGTGTCGCTCTGAAATGAGTTCGCGATCGGGATCTTTAGCTCCTTCAGCTCGCCGCCACTCAGCAGCGAGAACGCGGCAGGGGCCAGTCTCAGCATGTCCGCCAGGTTCATGTCGGTCTCAATCTTGTCGAAGTTGTCCATCGCCATCTTGCCCAAGGACAGCAGCGACATGTTCTTGATCTTCTCCATACACTTCACAATGACTTCGCGCTGCCGCTTGGTGCGGCCCGCGTCGCCCTCGGGATCGCCATAGCGATAGCGGGCATAGGCCTGGGCCTGACGACCGTTCATCACCTGGGTGCCGCCCTCGGTCAGATAGTCCTGCTTGAGCGGGTTGCCCAACACCTTGTTGTCGTTATAGATGATGGCGTTCACGCGCTTGACATACTTATCGCCCACAGTCAGTTCCAGGCCGCCGAGCTGGTCGATCACGTCCGCAAGCACATTGAAATTGACCGTCACATAATAGTCCACCTCGACGCCGAAGTTCTGTTTGAGCGTCTTTTTCAGCAGGTCCGCGCCACCGAATACGTAGGCTGCATTGATGCGGTTGCTCTTGTGTCCCGGGATCTCTACATACAAATCGCGCTGGAAGCTGGTCAGTTTCAAGGCGTTGTGATCGGCGTCCAAGGTCATCAGGATCATGGTATCGCTGCGTCCGGTCTTTTCTTTTGGGCGCGCATCGATGCCGATCAGCAGGATGTTGGTCATGCCGTTTGCGGCTTCCAAGGCGTTTTCGGGCATATCCAGATCGTGGATCAGGCTATCAATAAACTGCAGCTCCTCGCTCGGCTCCTCCACAAACTGGATGGCCTCGGCCTCTTGCTCCGCTTCCGCTGCCTCATCGTCTGTATGTTCATCGTTTGCGTCCGCCTGCGCCATTGCCACGCGCAACAGGGGCATCCCCTGCTGCACCGATGTGGTCAGCACGGCTACCACGACCAACAGCGCTAATGCAGCCAACGTCAACTTGTTGCCTTTCATATCGCACTTCACCCCTATCGATTTCTCCGTCAGGTACTGCTATTCAGACGAGGATGTAGCGCAACATGTTCACTGGCAGATCATAGTACCGCACATTTGCCATACGCTGGACATGAATGATAATTTAATCGTCACCGTACACGGTTTGAAAAATGACGCCCGGCAACTGGGCGGTCAGTTCCAACGCGATGTTTCGTCCGCCTTTCCGACTCGGCGCGCCGGTCAGCACAACGGCGATCCCTTTTTTCTTGACGAACTGGATGATGGCGTCCACCACATCGGTTGCGCGCAGTACCGCCATCTCCGCATGGTGTTCGGACGAAATCTGGTACAGATACTCCAACGCGTCGCCCTCAACGGGGTACCCCAGCATGTCCTTGCCCGTCTGAGCCACATGCAGCACGGTCAGCTCACCGCCCATGTCCTTGGCCAGCTTCGCGCCTTCGACGATCATCTTCTCGCATGCTCGCTGGACGGTTACACAGGCCAATACGCGAAATTCGCTCACATTGTTCTCTCCGTTCTGGAGTCGTTTCTGTCCGTCGAATGATCAGGTTTGTTTGATCTCAGTGATGTAGTTGCCAAATGAGGTGATGTGCACATGTGCGCCGGGCGCAAAATTCGGCAACGGCTTATCGGCATCATAATAGAAGAGACGCTCATCCTCCGGCTCAGGACCAACGCGCACGACAAAATCGTAGAACAGGACACCACTGCTGGTGCGGGGCGCGCTGGAAATGGACACATATTCTGCATCCGTTTCCCGAGACAGGCCTTCTTTAATGTCACGCAGATAACGCGCATAGCGCACATGCGGCATCGCATACAGCTCCAGCGCCGCATAGAACAGACACGCAAATAACGCCGTGCCGAAAGTCGCCAGTGGCTCCATCCGGATCACCAGCCCGACCACCAACACGACAACGGCAATCGCCAATACCGAAAACGCCAGCGCCAGCCGCTTTTTCTTTGCGCCTTCCGCCCGCGCCAAATCCTGATCCGTATACATGGATTCGCTCCCTTTTCCACTCACGTTACACATTGTTTATATCCGGTTTCACTATAGCGCGAAACCGATCCAATGTAAACCCCAAACCCCAAATGTTCACACTCTTTTCAGGATTGGCCGGCGCTGGCACACAGAAGCCCAGCTGCGCTTCGGCTCGTACCGATCGCTGGCTGGGCGCGCATACTCTGGACCCAATCACCAATAATTACGGGATCACCACCGCCAAAAACTGGCAGGGCTCCTCGCCGACGGCCTGCATGGCATGGGGATGCTTTGAGTCGTAGTAGGCGCTGTCGCCGGGGTTGAGGATGATGTCGTTGTCGCCGACGACCAGGCGCAGTGTGCCGGTGAGCACATAATCCCACTCGTGTCCGTCATGGGCATTGGTTTCGAGTTTTTTGTTCACGCCGGGGTTCACGGTGACGTGCAGCGGCTCGATCTTACGATGGTTGAAATTGTAGGCCAGGTTCTTGTAGACGTAGTGGTTTGAGCGGGTGACGGACACGCCCATGTCCCTTCTGGTCACGGCGCACACAGAGAGGCGCGGGGCCTGGCCGGTCAGGATGGTCGTGGGGTCCACGCCGTAGTTCTGCTCCAGTTTCAGCAGAAAACTGATCGGGATGTCCACCAGACCCTCTTCATAGTTGCGATAATCGGACTCGCTGACGCCAGTCTCCAGGGCGATGTCGGCGGCCGTTTTCTCCATGCTCTCGCGCAGTTCCCGAATTCGCAGCGCGATCTGCCTCACTTCATCTGTCATCGGAATCGCTCCCCTCACAGTGGTTTTGACCAGTATACCATCAATGTTAAGGGATGCGCAAGGCTTGTTTGCGCGCGCCTGCGGTGATATACTGAATCCAGCCATCATAAGAGGGAGGAAGCATCATGCTCAGACATATCGTGCTGTTCAAGATCAAGGACGAGTATAAGAAGGACATTCCGGATCTGGTGAAGGGATTCTACGGGATGGTCGGCAAAGTAGAGGGATTGCTGGAACTGGAGGCCGGTGCAGACATCCTCGGCAGCGAGCGGAGCTATGATCTGGCGCTGGTGACGGTGTTTGCCGATCGCGCAAGCTTCGATGCGTACCAGGCGCACCCGGCGCACCTGCCAGTAAAGAAGCGGATGCACGAGGTGCGGAGCGGGTCCGTGGCTTGTGATTTTTGGTTGGAGTAAACCGCAACGTGTACGAGGCGGCTCGCATACTTTGCGCGACTAAGTCGCCCTCACTTCCTTGAACACCACATTGTCCGCTCCGAACTGTACTGCCAGGCGGGCAAGGTCCACGTCACCACCGACCCACAGATTCCGCGGCGCGTCCAGGTATCTTTCCTCGTCAGTCAGATAGAACTTCACGGGGATCCGGCCCGGGGTAGGCATCAGGATGAGCGCGGCCTGCTCTCTTGCGTCGAGATCGGGAATGCGCAGGTAGAGCCGGCGGCGTTCGGGGGTATTGGGCATGCCGCGATAACCGGCGCGGCCCCGTATGCACTCTGGAAGGTCGCTCTCGTCATTGGGATCGGGCAAAGGATCCATCGGCGCCGCTTCGTTTTGGACATACTGAATTTGCGGGCGCGGCCTTGATTCAGCTCGCCTTGCGTCTGAGATGCCGCGCAGGGGCATGGCTTTGTCCATCAACAGCTTTGGCGAGTCCTCCTCGCTCACGGACAGCTTGCCGGACAGCATCACCACCGCGTCCTGCATCAGGTCCGGGCCGTAGGTTTCAAACACGCGCGGAAAAGCAAGCACCTCTGTCGCGCCATACAGATCCTCGAGCTGCAGGAACGCCATGGTGCCGCCGCTTCGGGTGGCCTTGGTGCGGCGGGCGGTGATGATGCCGCCCATGCGCACATGGCGGCCGTCCAGCGCCTGGGCCTGTTCCGGACCCTCATCGAAAGTCTCCTGCAGGGTCTTGGAATCCATGTCCATCCGCGCAAGCTCCGTCCGATAATCATCCAGCGGGTGGCCGGAGATGAACACGCCGGTCATCTCTTTTTCCATCATCAGTTTTTCATGGGAATCGATGTCCGTCAGGTCCGGCAACGCAGCCTGGGGCGTCTCCACGCGCGCCTCGGTCGCCAGCCCAAACAGCGAAACCTGGCCATCGATCTGGTCTCGCTTGGCCTTGACCGCACCGTCGACCGCCCGCTCGTACACCGCCAGCAATTGGCGGCGGTTGCCGGGCATGGCATCTAACGCGCCGGCCTTGATCATGCATTCGATGGCCTTCTTGTTGACCGCACCGGGCGCGCGCTGGGCAAAGTCGAACAGGTCCTTGAACGGGCCGCCCGCCTCACGCTCGCGCACAATCTCCTTGATGGCGCCGTGGCCCACGTTCTTGATGGCGCCCAACCCGAACCGAATGCAGGACGCGCCATCCAGCTCGTCCACCGAGAACCGGTCGCCCGACTTGTTGATGTCCGGCGGCAGCACGCGGATTTCATGCTTTTGGCAGTACTGGATGTAATAGGCGACTTTGTCCGCATTGCCGGTGACGGAGTTCATCATGGCAGCCATGAACGGCACGGGATAATGGATCTTGAGCCAAGCGGTCTGAACTGCGACGACGCCGTAAG